>DAOVIK010000019.1 GCA_030673735.1 Anaerolineae bacterium | reverse complement strand
GCATGATCCGCATAGACCAGGATCCTCAAGCCGCGATCGTCGATTCCCCCTAGTATCATTCTGGCGCCTGCACGACGGTGGTGTTTACGGCCCACTCCTGGAAATCGATGGAGCATCGCGGTCGAGAATAGCTACAACCAAGAGATACTCTCTTCCGAGAGGACAGGAGAGGACTCGCGGGGATCGTGTTGACACTTGGTGATTTTTAAGGATAATAGGTAAAACCATACACAAAGGCGATGACGAAGGAAAGTAGGTGCGTGGAACTCGCCAGGGAAGCCGGGGCGTGACTGGAACCCCAGCTCGACGGAAGCGCACTGAAGTTCCCTTCTGAGCCGTCCGGGGGAACGCCCTGCGGGGCCAGTAGTTCGGACCGGAGCTCCACCGTTATCAAAGGGTGAGTTGATCGCAGCTTTGCTGCCGTCGGCGCAGAGTGGGCCGTTTGGCCAAGAAGGGTGGTACCGCGGGAATCTCTCCCGTCCCTTGGTGGGATGGGAGTTTTCGTTTCCGCATGTGCGCGACGGGCAATTGACGATCGAGGAGGACGTTATGCTTGAACGTCTTGACCGAATCGAGAAAGAAGCCACTCGCGAGCTCGAGGTAGCCCGCGATGATGAGGCGCTGCAGGCTTGGAAGGTAAAGCATCTGGGGCGCTCGGCGGAATTGGGCACGATCTTCGATGGGCTGCGCGAGCTTGACAAAGATGAGCGACGCGCGGTAGGCAAGCGCGTGAACGAGGTCAAGACCTCTTTGGAGGCGGCCTATCAGGCGCGCTTGGAGAGGTTGCGCCAGGAGGGGCTGGATCGCTCATTGCGTGAGGAGCGCCTCGACGTGTCGCTGCCGGGGCGTCCGTTGCCGCGCGGTCGCTTGCATCCTGCCAATCAGATGCTGCGCCAGATCCTGACCGTCTGGTCCGAGATGGGCTTCCAGATCTATCGTTCTCGCGAAGTCGAGACCGACGATTATAATTTTGGCCTGCTAAATATGCCTCCCCATCATCCGGCGCGCGATATGTGGGACACGTTCTTCACAACCGATCCCGGTGTTGTGCTTCGCACGCATACCTCTCCCGGACAGATCCACGTAATGCGTGAGCGGGCTCCCGAAACAATCCGCGTTGTCCTGCCCGGGATGTGCTATCGCTACGAGCAGATTACATCCCGTGCAGAAATCCAGTTCAATCAAGTGGAGGGGTTGGCGGTGGGGCGCACGATCACCCTGTCCGATCTAAAAGGCACTCTGAACGCCTTTGCCCGCCGCATCTTCGGCGAGCAGGTGCGCACGCGCTTCCGCGCCGATCATTTCCCCTTCACCGAGCCTTCGGGAGAGATGGACATCGAATGCTTCCTGTGCGGAGGAGAGGGCTGCAGCGTGTGCAAGGGAACTGGATGGTTGGAGATCTTGGGCTGCGGCATGGTGCATCCTACGGTGCTCACCAATGGCGGCTACGACCCCAACGAATTCAACGGTTTTGCCTTCGGGCTAGGACCGGAGCGGGTCGCGATGCTCAAGCACCGCATCGAGGACATCCGCTACTTCTGGACAAACGATATGCGCTTCTTGGAGCAGTTTTAGATGCGGTGCCTGACCTTGAAAGCTGAGTTGATATTGCCTCTTCGCTCGTCGCTGACGGTGAAGAATCCATATGAGGTGAAGCCATGAAGATTCCACTCTCCTGGCTGAGGGATTTCGTAGAGGTAGACATCTCCATCGAGGAGATCGCGCAGCGACTCACGATGGCGGGGCTTGAAGTGGAAGAGGTCCAGTACATAGGACTACCGCTGCCCTCCGGCAAGATCGAGGGACGTTCAGGAGGGCATATCGGCCCCGAAGCCAAGGTGTCCGGTTTGGAGTGGGATGCCGAGAGGATCGTCGTGGGATCCGTGCTGGAGGTAATGCCGCATCCCAATGCCGATCGCCTGGTGCTCTGTCGGCTGGATGATGGCAAGCAGGAGCACATCGTGCTTACCGGCGCCCCCAATCTATTCCCGCACAAGGGCAAGGGCCCGCTGCCCAAGCCGCTCAAGGTGGCTTTTGCCAATGAGGGGGCCCGCATCTACGACGGTCACAAGCCGGGCTGGGAAGTGATGACCCTCAAGAAGGCGAAGATCCGCGGCGTGGAATCCTACTCGATGGCATGCTCAGAACAAGAACTGGGCATCTCCGAGGATCACGAAGTCATCATTATTCTCGATGATGATGCGCCGGTCGGAATGCCGCTGGTAGAGTACATGGGGGATGCGGTCTTCGACATTGCCATCAAACCCAACACCGCGCGAGCAGCAAGCATCCTGGGAGTAGCGCGCGAGCTCGCGGCTCTGACGGGCGCCAAGTTGAAGGAACCGTCCTACGACGTGAAGTGGGAGGGCGACGCCATCGAAGAGATGGCCGCCATCGAAATCCGAGAACCGGAGCTCAATCCCCGCTTCGTGCTGGGTCTAATCGAGGGAATTACCATTGCCCCAAGCCCCTACTGGATGCAGCGCCGTCTTCGGCTCGCAGGCATGCGGCCGATTAACTGCATCGTCGATGCCACCAACTATGTAATGCTGGAAACCGGCGAGCCGCTGCATGCCTTCGACTATGATGTTCTCGTTGCGCGCGCCAAGGGCAAGGTTCCGACGATCATCACGCGCTTGCCCAAGCGCGGAGAGAAGCTAACCACCCTGGATGGCATCGAGCGAGCGTTGGACGATTTCACAATCCTGGTGTGCGATACCGCCGGGGCGCTTTCCATTGGAGGGGTCATCGGTGGCGCCGAGACCGAGGTGAACGAGAAGACCGCGCGCGTACTGCTTGAGGGCGCGGCCTGGAATTTCACCAACATCCGTCGCACGCTTTCGGCACAGAAGATCGATTCCGAAGCCGGTTATCGCTTCTCACGCGGCGTGCATCCGGCGATGGCCGAGCGTGGCGTGCGGAGATGCCTAGAACTCATGCGCAGCCTTACTGGCGGGACCGTGGCGCGAGGGCTGGTTGACGCCTACCCTCTGCCCCCGAAGGCCGCGCTGGTCGAGATCACCCCTGCAGACGTGCGCCGCTGGCTGGGCATCGACATGAAAGCCAAGGAGATGGCGCAGATCCTGCGCCGCCTTGAGTTCGAGGTCGAAGTGAAAGGAAAGAACGTTCAGGCGCGCGCCCCCGATCACCGATTGGACATTGGCGAGGGCGTGGTGGGGAAGGCTGATCTGATGGAGGAGATCGCCCGCCATTATGGATACGACCGCATCCCCGAGACGCTCATAGCAGAAGAGCTGCCACCGCTCTACCGCGATCGCAGCCTCGATCTCGAGGAGCTTGTACGCGATCGGTTGGTGGAATTGGGACTGCAAGAGGTGGTCACCTACCGTATGACCTCGCTAGAGCGCGAATCCCGCCGGCTACCTCCTGAATCGCCGGCTGACGACAAGCCCTACATACGCCTATCCAATCCTATCTCAAGCGAACGTGTTGTCATGCGGCACAGCCTGCTGGCCAGCGTGCTTGAGATCGTCGAACGAAACGCAAACGTGCGCCCTCGCCTGGCGCTCTTCGAGATCGGACCGGTGTACTTGGGTTCCGAAGAAGGTGATCTCCCGGAGGAACTGCTGAGACTGGCCATTGCGATCACCGGACCACGAGCGCAGGCTTCTTGGCAAGGAGCCGATGAGACGCCGATGGATTTCTATGATCTGAAGGGCATCCTGGCAGCTCTTTTGCAGGACCTGCGCATTGAGGGCGTTCACTACGAACCACACGAGCATCCCTCGTTCCATCCGGGCAAATGCGCGCGTGTGCTGATTGGGGATCGGCACGCTGGCGTGTTGGGCGATCTGCATCCGCTTGTGCGCGAGCGGTACGATTTACCCGAGACTCCGCTGGTTGCCGCCGAGATGGATTTGCATGCCATCCTGGCGGAGGTCCCCGAGCGCTACCATCTGGCTCATGTGCCATCATACCCGCCCGTGTTGGAGGACTTGGCGTTCGTTGTGACAGAAGATCTTCCGGCAGAGCAGGTTCAAGATCTCATATACCAGGCCGGAAAACCGCTGGTGGTGGACGTACGTCTGTTCGATCTCTACCGCGGCGAGCCGATCCAGCAGGGGAAGAAAAGCCTGGCCTACTCAATCGTCTATCAAGCACAGGACCGCACCTTGACGGATGAGGAAGTGGCCAAAGTGCGCGCCAAGATCATTCAGCAATTGGAAGCAAAACTAGGAGCGCGGCTGCGCTCCTAGGCTGGCTGCATATGCGGCCTGCGTTTCAACGGCAGGACAGTTGTTAGAATCGGTTCGTGCGCAGGACCTAGATCGTCAGGACTCCTCGACGAAGGATTCGGCGCGAGAGATGCCCATCGCCGCCAGTTGCGCGACCACCATCATCAGGTCCTGATCCTGAACCGTGAAATCACGATCGGAACCTTTGTTGATGGCTTCGATCACTCCCAACACTCGATCCCCAGCCACGAGAGGCACGCAGGCAATCGAACGAGTGCGGAATCCAAGCATCTCATCGACCATGGGGCTAAAGCGCGAATCGCCGCGAGGATCTTGCAGGATTTCCGGCATTCTATTCTCGGCAACCCAGCCGGCAATGCCCTCGCCAAGCGGCATGCGGTGGCCACTCAATTGGCCGCGGGCTTCACCATGCACCACGGCAAACACCAACTCACTTTTTTCCTCATCCAGCAATATCAACGATCCATCCTGGGCTCCTACTGCTGCTAGCGCTGAGGAAAGCAATTCGTCGATCCAGGTGAGCACATCGACTTCCGGCGACAGGGTGTCGATGAGCTCTTGCAGCACGCGCACTGCGCGCACGGAGGCGCGCAGGAGCGTAAGCTCATCGTGCAGATCCTGGTTCTCTTGACGCAGACGTGTGACCTCAGTTTGCAGTGAGCGAATTGCTTCGTTTTGAGTCATAGGTCCCTCGATGGCGAGGATGATAGCACGTCTCAGGCGGACCGCAAAGAAAGGAAAGGGTCCCATGGGTCCCACATAGCGATTCGCCTAGGGAGAACTCACCCTCAGGTTGCTCTTCTGTGACCAAGCCCTGCGTACGGGCGGTGGCAGATCACGTCAAAGCTCTCCCATGGTATCATGCCAGCATGTATCGGGCCTGAATGCCAACCAAGGGATTTGGGACCTTGGTTGCATGATCCTGGAGAAAACATCGATGAATCTATACTTCTCCTGCTCGCTCACGGGAGGTAGGGCCGATGAGCGAATGTACGGCATCATCGTCGAGCACCTGCTCGCTGCAGGACACGAAGTACCTACTGCCCCACTGGCAAGTCCGGACATCATGAGCGAAGAGCGCGTGATTGATCCGCGCGTCGTGTACCAGCGCGATATCGATTGGATCATCTCATGCGATGCCTTGATCGCCGAAGTCAGCACACCTTCCCATGGCGTCGGCTATGAGATTGCCTATGCCCTGGGTATCGACAAGCCGACACTCTGTTGCCATCGTCACGGTGTGACAGTTTCAAAGATGATTACCGGTAACACATCCCCTGGGCTGGTCGTGCGCAGCTATGAAGACGAAAATCGGGCACTGATAATTGTGGATGACTTTCTATCAGAATTGTAGAAGTGAGCGGTCCCTGTTTACGAAGACCACGGATCGTTGAGCGCAATTGAAGCGTTCGGCCATCCATGAGGAGGCAGGCATGTCAAACGATCTTCCGCTCTTGCTGAAACGGTTGCATTGGTTAGGGCACGATAGCTTTCGATTGGACGGGCCACCAGTCGTGTACCTCGATCCATGGCGCCTTCCAAAGGACAGCCCCCTAGCGGATCTGATCCTTGTCAGCCATGAGCACTCCGATCACTGCTCACCGCAGGACGTGGACCTGATACGCGGCGAGCATACGACCGTGATCACCGATACATCATCGGCTGGGAAGCTGTCCGCTCCTGTGACCGTGCTTCGCCCGGGCGAGAGCACAACGGTTGGCGACATCGAGGTGGCGGCCGTGCCGGCTTACAATCTCGATAAGCCGTTCCATCCCAAACAGGCTCAGCATGTGGGCTATGTGCTTACGATCGCAGGAGAGCGACTGTACTTCGCCGGGGACTCCGATAACATCCCCGAGATGGAAGGATTGTCGTGCGACGTGGCTTTGCTGCCGGTTAGCGGGGTCTACGTAATGACTGCCGAGGAAGCTGTCGAGGCAGCCAAGGCCATTTCCCCCAAGGTCGCGGTTCCCATGCACTACGCCAGCGGTGTTGCGGGCACGCTCGAGGATGCTGAGCGCTTCCGCGATCTGAGTTCCATACCTACTGTAATTCTGCAATCCGAGGGCAGCAGCGAGGGCTGAGCTATCTCCGGGAACCGGACCGGAGTTACGCGAAATGCTGGTCCGCTAGACCTCTTCGATGTTCTTCAGTTCGGGGAAGAATTGACGCACCGTTCCTTTGACCCAGCCATGCAGTGTAGTTTCGGAGAGACTGCACCCCTGGCAGGCGCCTCCCATCTCGACCTTCAGGACCTCGCCGTCGAAATCAACGAAGCGCACCCAGCCGCCGTGATATTGCTCGATATAGGCGCTGAGCGAATCGATCAGCTTCTTCATGCGCTCCTTTGGCGTAGCGTCGACTTGATGACTGTGGATATCGGCTTCTGCCATCTCTCACCTCCCCGATCCAGCGAAATCCTTATTGGTCGATCTCTGGGTGCATGGCATCTTTGAGCAAGGTTTTCACCTGGGCATGCGTGTTGCGCAGCCGTTCAGCGATCACGGTAGCCAGCCTGTCCAAGATTACCACACCAGTTGTGGGATGCTCCTCGATCAGTTGGCGAAGCAGCTTGCCCTCCACATGTAAGGCTTTGCTGTCCTCCACGCAGACTGCGCAAGATGTGTAAGTCTTGCGGCCCAGGGCTGCCGACCAGCCAAAGACCCCGCCGCTGTCTATTGTCGTCACGGTGAGAGTTTCGCCATCATCAGGTTTGAAACGGATTTCGACCTTTCCTGTCAAGAGCACAAAAAGCTTGTCAGCACGATCCCCTTGACCGAAGATGATCGACCCGTCCGCATAGGATTCTAGACGGAACAAGCCAGCCAGGAGATCCATGTCGTCTGGCGCCAAGCCGCTGAGAAGGGGCAGGTTTTGCAGCAGTTCGCGAATGTCTGGCATTGAAATCTCACACCGATTGGACCTAGTTTACGGGTGGATACGGTGACGCCGAAGTGGAATCCATCCCTTTCTTTAAGACAGCCGTCATGTTATCGGTGCAGTTCGTCTGGAAATATGAATGGGGAACTGGGTTAGCCTGGCAATAAGGCTGCAAAAGTGGCCAACATCCTGCTACTGCGCACTTGACTGACAATCGGTTTTAGGTATACTAGTTTCAACATGCAAACATCTGGGTGCCCCCCTCACCTAGATGTTTGCATGTCTTTAAGAGCATTTCTCGATGCACAAGGCGGATCCCACGAGCAGCCCGATCTCTCGGATATCGTAGGAACACTCCGCTGCCAAGAAGCAGCCTGATTTTCACTGCCTACCTGCCAGCATCTAGGTGCTCATCCAGGATCTACTTGGCGCGCAGCAGTGCCTCGGCTCTCTCCAAGTCTTCCGGCGTGTTGATATTGAAGAAGCTCAACTCATCAGGATCGAGGCGTTCCAAAGTCTCCCCCTCGACGTTGAGGACGCGCACCTCAGGAAAGAAGCTCACTACACGTTGCTCGCCTTTTTGGAGGGCTTTCTCAACCGCTGGCAAGCAATGACGCGCATAGACAGCCTGCAGCGGCTCAATAAGGCCATCCTTTCTCGGGATAACCACGTCCGCGTCGGATATCATATCGAGCATGTGCTCCAATAATCCGCGTTCCACAAAGGGCATATCGCAAGCGACCACGAGCACGGCCTTGCCGCTTGCGGCTCGCAGAGCGGTTTGCAGTCCGCCCAACGGGCCAGCGCCGGGGGTTGAATCACTCACCAGCCGCGCACCCAAATGAGCGTAGGCTTCGGGCCGGTTGGTGGTTATCAGCAACTCATCCCCCAGCCCCTCTACGCGCTGCAGCACATGCTCGATCAGTGGCTTGCCGGCCAGCGGCATGAGCGCCTTGTCTTCGGGTATGCGAGTTGAAAGCCCTCCAGCCTGGATTGAAACCGTCACCATAAGCCCATTGTAATGCTTGCCGCGGCAAGTGAGTCGCGTTTGTTATAATGATTCCCACTGCTATGACCACGCTTGCCGAACTGCTCGATTCGATGACCGAGGTGGGAGAATTCCACGAGCGCGCCGACGATGACGCCGTGCGCTGTGTCGCCTGCGCGCATCGTTGTTTTGTCCGTCCAGGCAAACGTGGCATCTGCAAAGTGCGCTTCAATCAAGACGGTATACTGCGCGTTCCGTGGGGCTACGTTGCGGCCTTGCAGAGCGATCCCATCGAGAAGAAGCCCTTCTACCATGTGCTGCCGGCTTCCGATGCCCTTACCTTCGGCATGTTGGGCTGCGACTTCCACTGCTCTTTCTGTCAGAACTGGGTTTCCTCGCAAGCATTGCGCGATCCCGCCTCCGATGTTGCAGGCAATTACTTGCGCCGCATCTCCCCGGAGGAAGTCGTTGCCTACGGTGTTAAGATGGGCGCCAGCGTGGTTGCCTCCTCCTACAACGAGCCGTTGATCACCTCCGAGTGGGCATTGGCAATCTTCAAGCTTGCGGTTGAGGCAGGCCTCAAGTGCGCCTACGTCTCCAATGGCAACGCCACGCGCGAAGTGCTCGAACGCCTGGCGCCCTACATGGCCGCCATCAAGATCGATCTGAAATCCATGCAGGATAAGCAGTACCGCCGACTGGGCGGTGTGCTACAAAATGTACTTGACACCATTCAACTGGCACACGAGATGGGATTCTGGGTCGAAGTGGTCACGCTGGTCGTTCCCGGCATGAATGACAGCAGCGATGAACTTATGGACACAGGGCGCTTCATCGCCTCAGTTTCTGCTGACATTCCCTGGCACGTGACCGCTTTCCACCCGAACTACAAGGTTACCGATAAGGACAGCACTCCGGTGAAGACCTTGATCCGCGCGGCCGAAATCGGACAAGAAGCAGGCTTGCGTTTTGTGTACGCTGGAAACCTTCCCGGCCGCGTGTCAACTTACGAGAACACCTTCTGCCCCAGCTGCAATGCGACGTTGATCGAGCGGCTGGGATTTTTCATCACGGGATACCACATCAACGACGTGGGGGCTTGCCCGCAATGTGGGCATGTGGTCCCCGGAATCTGGCCTCCAAAGGCGAGCTCGGTCCACACCCAAGCAGTGGGGGCTATGTCCTTTCGTGGACCAAGACCAATACGCTAGCGAGGCAAAAGGCAAATTGGGGGGTGGGACAATGGGCGTCGAAGGTAATCACAATCCAGTAAAACTTCTCCTGACCTACGATCCCATCCCGGAGCATCGAGAGGCCTACTTCCGCTACGTATTGGGAGAGTTCGTTCCCGCCATGGAACAGCTGGGGCTGACCATGTGCGATGCTTGGTACACGGCATACGGCTCGTATCCACTGCGTCTCACCGGTTTCATCGCTCAGGACTTGGACACACTGGAGCACATCCTTTCGTCTGTGACGTTCAAGAATCTCGAGGCCCGTCTCCAGGAGCTTGTCGTCAACTACGCACGCCGCGTCGTTCCTCGTAGTTCCCGCTTCCAATTCTGAGATCCGCATCCGCTCGTTTTCTCCAATTGCTACTACCTAACGCAAATACTTGCCGATGGCAATCGGTCAGGCGCTTATCCTGGGCGCATGAGGACGCTCACGAAATTCTCATTTGTGGAATGCAGGATTTTCAAATAATGGTGTAGAATTGGCTGGCCCTGGCTGATCGAACACTCCTCCCTACATCCTCCTACTCACTCAATGCGCCTTGCCGGGGCCGTTCTTTTTCCCTCCAAACCCTTCCAGCGGCCTTTTCCGAATCCTGGTCCACGTATGGCACTAATGTGTCTCACTCGTGTGGGAACTTAAGCTGCACGTTTGGCGTTTATTGATCAAGAGGCGGAGTGCTCTTAAACCGCGATGATATGTGATTAGCGGGAAGATCGGAGCCAATCATGAAGAGATTCCTGATAGTTGCGGTGTTGATCCTTGCCAGCGCCTGCACGGCGATTCCCAAAGAGACCGGAGTGTTGGCAGGAGACGTGACTATTGGCCCGCTGGTGCCCGCACTGCGCGAGGGCGAGCAAGAGCCAACTCCTTGGCCTGAACTCTACGCCGCACGAAAAATCTTAGTGCTTTCCCAAGACGGGCGCAGGGAGATCGCACGGGTCTCGATAGAGGATGACGGGACCTATCAGGTGGTCCTTCCTGTCGGCCGCTACATGGTCGACATTGCCGCCGGCGAGATAGAACGAGGCGAAAATCTTCCACGGGAAATCGAGATCTTCAGCGGTCAGATCACCCGCCTGGATATCGATATCGACACCGGCATCCGGTGATCCGTTGCGAGTAGGTTTCCAAACTCCATTATCCAGTGCGCAAGCGTGATAAGTCGTTCTGTCTTCTCGGGTCCTGCTTAGGTTCGATCAGATTCTCCAGAGCGGAAGCCCATCACTTTGCATCGTGCGTCATTTGATGTAGATTTCTTGGACAGCCCCGTTAGCTGGAGAGGAGATTCTCCAATGGCTTGGGAATCATGGCGCACAGTCAAGCAGACTCGCTGTGAGGCGATGAACGAAGAAGTCACGCTACAGTCGCGGCTGGTGTTTGCATCGGACACCTTGCCGGACCAGCCACCCCGTGTGCTGGCGTACCGCTGCTCCAGCGCTGAACACTGTGACCATTTCGATCAAACCAAGTGTCCGTGGGAGAGCGTTTCCTCGTCTCGATGATGCATACATAGCCCTGGCATTTCGCATTTCTTCCGGATTACAAACTGCGCGGCGCTCGCATGATGCGAACGCCGCGCCTCTTCTATCTATATATTCCACGCGACGAGCGGAAACCAGAACTGATCAAATCACACCAAGCTCTCGTCCCACCTTCTCAAATGTCGCCAAGCCCTGATCAAGATCATCGCTGGTATGAGAGGCGGAGTTCATCACCCGGATGCGCGCCTTCCCGCGTGGCACGGTGGGAAAGCCGATCGCCATGGCAAATACACCTTCCTCGAAAAGCTGTCGGCTGAAGGCTTGCGCCTTCGGCGCCTCCCCAAGCATGATGGGAACGATCGGCGTGGTGCTCATGCCGGTGTCGAAGCCCAATCCTGCCATCTCTTTTTTGAAGTACTCCGTGTTCTGCCACAACCGATCGACAAGTTCCGTGGATTCCTCCAGCAGATCCAGCGCCGCGATGCAGGCTGCCACATCCGGAACGGTCATTGCCGAGGAAAAAAGGAATGGTCGGGCACGCTGTCGCAGCCAGGCGATGATCTCTTCTTTTCCCGCGACAGCTCCGCCGACTACGCCGAACGCCTTAGAAAGCGTTCCGACCTCGACGTCAACTTTTCCATGCAGGTTGAAATGATCGACGATCCCGCGGCCTCCTTTGCCGAGCACACCCTCACCGTGGGCGTCGTCAACCATCAGCATGAAGCCGTACTCCTTTGCAACCTCATAGATCTCATCCAAGGGAGCCACATCGCCGTCCATGCTGAACACGCTATCGGTAATGATCAGGGATCGTTTGAAGCCGGCATCCTTGTTGGCCTCGATCACCTTCCTCAGGTCGGCGGGCTGGCAATGCGCGTAGCGAATGATCTTGGCCCTCGACAGACGGCACCCATCGATGATGCTGGCGTGATTGAGTTCGTCGGAGTATATGACGTCCTCCTTGCCAACCAACGCAGGAATGGTTCCTGTGTTGGCGTTAAAGCCTGATTGAAGAGTGATGACCGCGGGCGCGCCCTTGAATGTCGCAAGGCGCTGCTCAAGCTCCAGATGTAATCCCATCGTGCCTGCGATGGTGCGCACTGCTGCTGGTCCAACGCCAAATTGGTCGATGGCTTCCTTGGCGGCTTCGACCAACCGCGGATGGTTGGCCAATCCCAGGTAATTGTTGGAGCAGAAATTCAGCACTTTCCGTCCATCGACAGTCAACCATGCCCCTTGAGGCGATCCGAGCGTGCGTATGTGTGTGTAAAGACCGGCCTCTCGCAGCCCGGCCAGTTCATCAGAAATCCATTGTGTCTTCTCTGCTTCGGACATCAATCTCCCTATCAGGTCGTCGGTTCCATACGCTTCTTGCACCTCGCCAATCATCGCAAGTTTGCGTTTGCGAGGGAGCGCCTTGAGGGACCGTTCTCGCTGCATTGCAACTCGACGACTTGGCTGAAGCTCGAGATACCTCAACTGCAGCGGTCTACGAGATCGCGTGTAGCGCCCACCTCGTCCGGCGTTGTGTTGGCGCAGACGCCGTTCTGGATCGGAGGTCCAGCCGGTGTATAGCGAACCGTCTGCGCACTCGAGGATGTAGCAGTAGAACCTTGCCACGAGCGGATTATACGCCTGCTGCCAACGAACTCCAAAGCACAGTTGCCTCAGCAACGGATGCACACTCAGAATCGCACGCAAAAGCGCTGCGTGACATAGTGCTGATGTACGCAGCGCTTGATGGAGTCAAACTCGAACCATGGTAGGGCTCGTCAGAGCACACTAGATAAATGGATGTCTAATCACGTCGCTTATGTCTCTGCGGATCATACCCAATAAAACTGCCGAGCATCGTGGCGCGTGTGATGTCGACGCTGTCAATATCATCCCCGTCCCACTGTCTTCGATGCCGCGCGCGCAGCCAGTTAAGGTGCGCTTCACTTGCCTCGGAGAGCTCCTCGAGTAACGTCTTTCCATTCTCCTCAGCCAGATGATCCCGCAAGAGCTGCAGTCTCTCAACCAGCGCGTCCAGCTTTGCGATCACGCAGTCGCGGCCGATGTTCAGATTGCCGGACCGAGTCTCCGGAGAAACCTGGCTGCATAGCGCCGTGGCATTGGCAAATCCCCGACCAGCCAGACGCTGC
>DAOVIK010000020.1 GCA_030673735.1 Anaerolineae bacterium | reverse complement strand
CGGCCCCAGGACCTGCGCTGATGCCGGGTTATCGCGACGAATGCGCGGAGCGCGCCAAGTGGGTATCTCTCGGCGACCGCCAGGGATCACCAAAGCAGTCCCGGCTGTAATCGGTGGATCGTTGGTGTCGACGGTCGGATCGAGTTCATTGCCTGGCCATTCGATGATGTCCTCAGCAGAGACGTGGAAGAACCTGGCAACGCCCGAAAGGCTTTCTCCAGCAATCCAAACATGCATGACGCCGTCAACCGGCAGGATGTTGAGCTCCATTCCGGGAAGCAAGGAATGCGGATCACCTTCAAGTTCATCCCAGTTTCCCCAGAGCAAGGTCTCCGGTTTGAGCCCGTATTTATCGGCGATGCCGAAGAGCGTGTCTCCGCTTTGTACCAAGTAGCTAACGATCTCCATGCGCGGGCGACTTGGTATGTTGGTGTGGATTTCCGCAGTGCGTGAAACGCCCTGCGGGCCTCCTCCCGCGAACTCGAAATCCGGGAGATCCTCGATGGACAGATCGGGGCCCAGCGAGGAATCTTCCTGGCTTGTGTCGATCTCTACCAGCGGGATGGTTTCCGAGGCCGGCAATGACCTCACTCCAACACGCGCGGCCCATATCCCCAGCACGATCACAAGCAACAGCGCCAGATGCCCAGCGAAGCGCGCCACAGGCCCCCGCAGGCCGCGCTGAGCGATACTCGACCACCACTGGCGTACCGTAGCCATCCATTGCCTCACCACGCCAATTGCCTTCGCCATTGTCGATCTTATCGACATCTTCTAATCTCCTGAACGCATGGCATCATATCAACCGCCCACATGGACGTCAAGGAAGAATCGAATTTTTGTTCTAGGGCAGCACGTACATGGGATTTACGAAGCCTCCGCCGGAGCGGGTTTCGAAATGCAGATGCGGTCCGCTTGAATTTCCCGTGGATCCACCCCAAGCAATCGTCTGGCCTCTGTAGACGTTTTGGCCGCAGCCCACGGCTACTCCATTGAGGTGGGCGTAAAGGGTCAGCCAGCCGTTGCCGTGATCGATCATCACCACATTGCCATAGCCGCCATAGGACCAACCGGAAAAGACTACAACGCCGGTGTCGGACGCCCATACCGCTTCTCCAATTCCCACAGCAATGTCGATTGCGAGATGCCCCGACCAGTAGTTGTTGCCCACGATTTCGTGGCTGGAACTAGGCCAGATGAACCCTCCCGTACCGACCGCTCCACCCGAGTAGTCTCCATAGCATCCTCCTGGGCCGAGGGCACCACCCACACCCGCACTTCCACGGGCGATTGTGGGAATCAACCACAGGGTGAGTGCACGCGTCCCGTCAGGAATCGTGATCCAGGTGCCGGGATCTATCTGCGGATTGACCGGATCGAGATCGTTGCCCACCCAGTCGACGATATCCTGCACTTCCACGTGAAATCGATTGGCCACCATCGAGATCCTGTCGCCATCCTTCCATTCGTAGTATGCGCCATCCAAGGGCAGGATGTTGAGCTCTTGCCCTGGTCGCAGCAAGTGAGGATTGTCGTTGAGAACCGAGTAGTTGCCCATGAGCAAGGTCTCGGGCTTGAGGTTGAATTCACCCGCAATCCCGAAGACCGAGTCGCCGGTCTGCACCGTGTATCTCACCACGTCCACGCGCGGTCGGACCGGAAACACGGTATAGATATTGGCTTGACGGGAGAGTGAGGTTTCAGATTGCGCTGGGGCATATACCGGCAGGCTGGGAATCGACGTCGGAGACGACGCGTCGTGAGCGGAGCTCAAGCCGTCAACAGCCCACGCACTGCTGACATTCAGCCATGTAGCCCAAATGGATGTCAGCAGCCCGGCGAGGGCAAGAAGCGCGTAAAGGCCGTACGCCAACCAGTGTTTGCGTGCGGCCTTGTAGAATTCTGGTCTAGAGTCCATCCTCTGTCAGTGTCTCTAGAAACTCTTGGTTGTTCTCTGTCCGCGAAAAGCGTTGGATCAGGGCTTCGGTTGCGCTGGCAAGACCCATGCCTGCTCCATTCGGAGGAGGCGTGGTCATCTGAGCAAACATGCGGCGCATCAACCACACGCGCTGTGTGATATCCGGCCCTAAAAGCAGCTCTTCACGGCGGGTGGATGAGCGATCGATGTCGAACGCAGGGAAGATGCGTCGCTCTTGGAGGCGGCGAGAAAGGTGCAACTCCATGTTTCCGGTCCCCTTGAATTCCTCATAGACCACGTCGTCCATACGAGAGCCGGTGTCTACCAAGCAAGTGGCGATGATCGTGAGGGATCCTCCGTCCTCAATGTTGCGCGCGGCCCCAAAGAACTTCTTGGGAGGATAGAGCGCCGCCGGGTCCAATCCGCCGGAGAGGGTGCGCCCGGAGGGCGTGACCATCAAGTTGTAGGCCCTCGCCAAGCGCGTGATCGAGTCCATCAGAATGACAACGTCACGTCCCATTTCGACAAGCCTCTTAGCACGCTGAAGCGCCATCTCGGCCACGCGCACGTGGGATGTCACCGGCTCATCGAACGTCGAAGATATCACCTCTGCATCGACGGAACGATCCATATCAGTGACCTCTTCAGGACGCTCGCCGATCAATGCAACCATCAAGTGCACTGTCGGGTAATTGCTAGAAATCGCATTGGCTATCTGCTTCAGAACGGTCGTCTTACCGGCCTTCGGCGGCGACACGATCAAACCACGCTGTCCTTTGCCGATCGGTGTGATGAGATTCAGCATGCGCGTGGTGATGGTGAAGCGGTCAGTTTCGAGATTGAAACGCTCCTCTGGGAAGATCGGCGTTTGGCCCTCAAAGCGGGGGCGATCGCGGGCTTCCTCCGGATCTAGCCCATTGATCGATTCCACCCTCAGAAGACCGAAATACTTCTCCGATTCCTTGGGGGGTCGAATCTGGCCGATCACCATATCGCCGGTGCGCAATCCGAAGCGCCGAATCTGCGATTGGGAGACGTAGATGTCATTAGGGCCGGGGAGATAGTGATCTGCTCGAAGGAAACCCATACCTTCGTTCATGATGTCCAGGATGCCTCCGCGCAGCTCGAGCCCCTGCCTCTCAGCCTCAGTCTGCATGATGCGAAGGATCAAATCATCTTTCTTCATGCGGCCGGCGCCGGAAATTTCCAGCTCTTTGGAATGCGTGCGAAGATCAGCAAGGCTCATCGCTTCCAAGGTCTTGATGTTCATATCTGGAGACTCCATGTGAAATAACAAAGGCTTATGTTAAGCGCAACTCGGTGAATGCTTCCTGAAATCACCCGACATGAGAACTGGTCTCAAGCAATTGGAGGGTGCATAAAGGCCAAGTCAGAGTTGAGTCGTGGGGGGGGTGCCCAAGGCAACCAAGATCTAAGCTGCGTCATTATAGCACGCCGCCCAATGCCGTGCAACCCTACCTGCATACGCCATTGTCTCAGCTGGATGGTTCATAGCCTTAACCGAGATGGATAATCCACTTTCTGCCATTACACTCCGGGATGATCTATATCATACTTGATCCCACTCAGTTCCATTAGTTTGTCCCAGCTGTGCATGGCGATGATCTCGCGTACTGTGCCAGTTAGGTTGCGCATCACCAGACTATGCGTCCTGCATCCTGTGCCGTAGTACTTGATCCCGTCTACCAACTCTCCGTCGGTAATTCCTGTCACTGAGAAGAAGATATCCTCGCTACGCACAAGATCGTCGATCATGAGCACCTTGTCCAGCGGCAGCCCCAATTTTCGGGCTTGTTTCTCCTCATCTTCGTTGCGAGGATAGAGCTTCGCTTGAATCTCACCATTCATGCACTTCAAAGCACATGCTGAGAGAACGCCCTCCGGCGATCCGCCGATTCCCATAAGAATATCGATGCCCGACTCGGGCCAAGCAGTCATCAGGGCTCCCGCTACATCGCCATCGGTGATCAAGCGAATCCGTGCACCACAATCTCGGACGCTGGCAATGAGTTCCTCATGACGCGGGCGATCCAAAACGACAATAGTAAGATCGTCGATGTCGCAGCCCTTCACGCGCGCCACGGCTTTCAAATTGTCAGGAACAGGAGCTTCAAGATCGATATGCCCTTTGGCTATCGGCCCCACGGCGATTTTGTGCATGTATACGATTGGGCCCGGATCCAGCATCGTCCCACGATCCGAAAGGGCTACCGTTGAAATCGAGTTCGCACGACCGAAGGCAAGCAATCGTGTTCCATCGACCGGATCGACGGCAATGTCCATTTGGGGACCTTTTCCTGTTCCCAACTCTTCCCCGTTGTACAGCATTGGAGCTTCATCCTTGACACCTTCTCCAATGACCACAACACCATTGATGTCAATCGTGTTCAGCATGTATCTCATGCCGTCGACTGCGGCCTGATCGCCGGCTTCTTTGTTGCCACGGCCCATGTACCGGCCGGCGACCATAGCCGCCGCCTCGGTAACTCGTGCTAATTCCAGCGCCAGGTTGCGAGTTGGTTCCTCATCCATTCCATAGCTCCATTATCCTTGGTCTCCTTGTCGGACACATCCGAGCCACGACTACGAGGAGACTTCGACACAAATAGCGATCATTCACGTCAGCCAGGAAACCAGGTAGAAGCCCAGCATTGCCGCCCAGATCCATGTATCCAAGCGGTCGAGTGCGCCCCCGTGGCCGGGAAGCAATGCGCCGGTATCCTTGACTTTGAGCTCACGCTTGATCATGCTGATCCCCAGATCACCGAGCGGCGCCAGAATCGCCACCACCGTGCCCATCAGCAAGCCTCGCATCGCCTCCAAGCCAGAGGCAAGTCCTGCGCCAACGCTCCACAGCATCGCAAACAGTGCCCCGGTGATGCCTCCGACGACTACGCCCGAAAGGTACCCCTCCCAAGTCTTGTTGGGGCTCAGCCGGGGAGACAGCTTCCGTTTTCCAACGGCTCGCCCAACGAAATAGGCTGCGGAATCGGCCAGCCAGATCGCCGGCAGGACGACCAGCAGCCACCACAGTCCCTCTGGAAGGTTGCGCAGGGAAACCAGATAGGCTCCTATCCATCCCAGGTAGATCGTTCCTGCAAACGTCAAGGCGAAGTCGGTTGCCGAGCCATCGGCGCCTCGTTCATAGTCCACAAGGTGCCAAATCAGGCTAACCATGAGCAAAACAGCGAGAATTAAAGGGGTGTGGTCAAAACCGAATATCTTGCGCGCGATCACCTGCCCCAGAACGCCGGCAACGATCACCGGCAGGGCTGGGCGCCTCCCATGATGGCGAAATAGCAGTGCATACTCGCTCCCTGCTAGCGCCAGTACCAGCGCGATCGCGCCTGCAAATAGCCACCCACCGGCGACGAGCACGTAGAGTAGCAATGGCAGGATCAGCAGGATGACTACTGTGCGTTCACGAAGCATGTTAGGAAGAAGTGACAGGTCCCGGTACGCGTCCGAACCTTCTTTCTCGGCTCGCGTACTGATGGAGCGCGTCGAGCAAGTCCTCACGGCCGAAGTCGGGCCAGTACGTCGGAGTGACATAGAGCTCAGCGTAGGCACCTTGCCATAGGAGGAAATTGCTGACACGTTGGTCGCCGGCTGTCCTGATGATCATATCGGGATCAGGGCAGCCTGCCGTATAGAGGTAATCACCGACCAGCGCCTCGGTGATGTCCTCTGCGGGTACACCATCTTCGATCAGTTTGCGTATCGCGCGCACCAGCTCATCGCGTCCACCGTAATTCCAGGCGATGTTGAGCGAAATGCGCGTGTTGTCCTTGGTCAGATCGATTGCTTTGAGGACCTTCTCTTGAAGCGCCGGACGCAGGCGTTCAAGATGCCCCAGATGGCGCAATTTCACGCCGTTCTCGTGAAGTTCAGTGATCTCTCGATCGATGACATCCTCCAAGATGTTCATCAGCCCCTGGACCTCATCCGCAGGACGTTCCCAGTTCTCCGTGGAAAATGCGTAGACCGTGAGATACCTGATCCCGAATTCAACGCAAGCTTCGAGCACGGGGCGCAGATTTTCCACACCGGCTCGGTGCCCTGCGTTGCGCGGCAATGCCCGAGAGCGCGCCCAACGGCCATTGCCATCCATAATGATGGCGATGTGGGTCGGGATGGTCTTGGGAAGTTTCACTTTCTTCTTACGGGCCATCGATTGGGGGATTACCTCACTCTTCGAGGATCTCGGTTTCCTTCTTCTTGCAGATCTCGTTGATTTCCTCACTGAAGCGGTCGGTGAGCTTCTGTAATTCGGCCTCGCCCCTATGAAGCTCATCCTCTGAGAAAAGCTTCTCACGCTCGAATTCTCGCAGATCCTTCAGCACGTCACGACGTACGTTGCGTATCGCTACTCTCGATTCTTCCGCCCTGCCTCGCACAAGCTTCACGAGATCATGACGACGCTCTTCAGTGAGTGGAGGGATGTTCAACCGGATCAGCTTCCCATCATTGTTAGGGGTCAAACCCAAATCCGAAGCCAGAATTGTGCGCTCAATATCCTTGAGTGTTGCCGGATCGAACGGCCGAATCGCCAATAGACGAGGTTCGGGAACAGAAATGGTTGCCAACTGCATCAGGGATGTGGCCGTTCCATAGTACTCTACAAGAAGACGATCCACCAGCGCAGGTGAAGCCCGCCCTGTTCGAATGGAAGCCAGATCGTCCTCAAAGGCACGAACCGCTCCCTTCATGCGTGTTTCGGCCTCTGCCAGTCCTTCATCGACCATACGGACACTCCTAGTCTCTGTCTTCAATACAGCAGGGGTGCCCCTATAGGATAGCGCAATCGTCGGAAAAATGCGAAGGATGCGGGATTTATCCCGTCGTTGGGATCTATTCGTTGATGATTGTGCCCAATTGCTCGCCGAGCACCGCTCGCACAAGGCTGCCAGGTTGCTCAATATCTAGCACCAGAATCGGGAGATTGTTATCCATACACAGGGAGATGGCCGTGCTGTCCATAACCCCAATGCGGCGGTTCAAGGCATCGATGTAGGTGAGGTGGTCAAAGCGCTTGGCCTTGGGATCCTTCTCAGGATCGTTCTCATATATGCCGTCCACTTTGGTAGCCTTGATCACGATGTCGGCCTCGATTTCCATCGCGCGTAGGGCCGCGGCGGTGTCCGTGGAGAAGTAGGGATTGCCCGTGCCGCCACCGAGAATGACCACACGATCCTTCTCCAGGTGGCGCATGGCGCGACGCCGGATGTAGGGTTCTGCTACCGCGCGCATTTCCAATGCCGACATGACACGCGTCACGATGCCCAGACGTTCCAGGGCATCCATCAGCGCCAGGGAGTTCATGACCGTACCCAGCATGCCCATATAGTCCGCAGTGGCGCGCTCCATCCCCCGCTCGATTCCTGTGCGGCCCCGCCACAAGTTGCCTGCGCCGATGACAATTGCTATCTCAACGCCCAATTCTCGCACTTTTTGAATCTTCAGCGACGCATCCTCGGCGCGCTGCGGGTCGATCCCGTACCCACTAGGGCCAGCAAGCGCTTCCCCGCCTAGTTTGAGCATGATTCGTTGGAACTTCGGCTTATTCATGCTTCCCTCGCCATGGTTATCGGATACCTGTTTCCGAGGGTTGACGCTTTCGCAGATTGTGGCTGACAGCTCACTCTGCTTCTTCACCAACCGTCCAACGCACAAAGCGTCGGATGGTGATGTTCTCTCCGGTCTTGGCGATGGTTTCATTGAGCAAATCCTTGACGGACTTGCTGTCATCACGAATGTAGGCTTGCTCCAGCAAGCAGCTATCCTCAAAGAACTTCCGCATTCGTCCTTCAACGATTTTATCGATCACTTGCTTCTGCTTCTTCTCCGCGGATGCTTCTTCTCGAATTTTGTCACGCCTTTCCTGAAGGACAGCCTCCGGTACGTCATCGATGTCCACCCAGCTAGGCGCGGCGCCAGCAATCTGAAGCGCCATCTCGTGGGCGAATTCCCGAAATTCGGGCGTGCGCGCCACGAAGTCTGTTTCGCAGTTGACCTCGACCATAACCCCCACGCGCCCTTCGCCATGGCTGTAAAGATCCAACACACCGTCATGGGTGGCGCGTTCCGAGCGCATGCCTGCCTTGATTAAACCTTGCTTTCGCAGCAAGGAGGCAGCCTTTTCAATATCCCCTTTGGTTTCCTCTAGCGCTTCGCGGCAGGCTAGAATCCCCGCTCCTGTTTCCTGTCGCAATTGCTTGACCTGGTCGGCTGGGATGCTCATTCCTTCTTTGGCTCCGATTTCTTCCGGGAAGACTTCTTAGGCTTCTTCTCTTCGCCCTCGTCCATGGGCTCTTCCGAGACCTCTGCCTTCCCCTCAGTTGGCAACTCCTCTGCGGACTCCTCCTCCTTCTTCTTGCGCGTCGTCTTCTTCTTGGCCGGCTTGGACTTCTTCTCCTCGCCCTCGTCCTTCAGGTCTGCCGAGGCCTCTACCGGCTCCTCGGACGGCTGGTCTTCAACCGGCTCCTCCGCCTTCTTCTTGCGAGGCGTCTTCTTCCTGGACGGCTTGGGCTTCTTCTCCTCGGCCACGTCCTTCGCCTCTGCCGATGCCTCAACCGGTTCCTCTGCGGGCAGCTCCTCAACAGGCTCCTTTTCTTCCTTCTTTCCTTCCGCAGGTTCCTCTGCGGGCAGCTCCTCAACAGGCTCCTTTTCTTCCTTCTTTCCTTCCGCAGGTTCCTCCGCGGGCTCCCCTTCGGCGAGTTTTTCTTCCTCCACGGCCTCCTCGCCGTATTCACCGCTCTTCAGTTTGGCCAGCGTGGCCTCGCCGAGCAGTTCCTCATCGGGCATCTCTAATGCCATCTCGGCCTCAACCACATCTCGCTCGGCCTCGGGGATCTCCTCATCCTTCCGCAGTGCTACGCCTTCCAACACTGCATCGGCAATCTTGCCCGTCAGCAGCTTGATCGCTCGGATGGCATCATCATTCGAGGGAATGATGTAATCGATGCCCCGGGGATCGCAATTGGTATCCACCAGCGCAACGACTGGGATCTCGAGCAAATTGGCCTCGTGAACGGCGGTCTCCTCCCGGCGCACATCAACCACGAAGAGCAGGGTGGGCAGCTTGTGCATCTCTCGAATTCCGCCTAGCCGATCGTCCAAGCGCTCGATCTTGCGCTGCAACAACAAAGCTTCCTTCTTGGTGAGGTGCTCGAACTCGCCGGCCGCTTGCCGTCGCTCGAGTGTTTCCAATTCTTCGATGCGACCGTGAATGGTGCGCCAGTTTGTCAGCGTACCTCCTAGCCAGCGCATGTTCACATACGGCATGCCGC
This sequence comes from Anaerolineae bacterium, assembly GCA_030673735.1. Lineage (GTDB taxonomy): Bacteria > Chloroflexota > Anaerolineae > Anaerolineales > E44-bin32 > W1033. The sequence continues at coordinate 3,245 of DAOVIK010000020.1, read as the reverse complement.
ATCGCTCGGCCTCGGTTTCGATGGTTTCTTGCGCCTGCCGCTTTGTGCCTACAAACAACACCGTGCCACGTTCAGCTACGGTATCGCGCACAAGCTCATAGGCGATATCCAAAGCCTTCAACGTGCGCTGCAGATCGATGATGTGAATACGGTTGCGTTCGGTGAAGATGTAGGGTTTCATTCGTGGGTTCCACTTTCGGGTGCGATGCCCGAAGTGGACCCCGGTCTCAAGCAGTTGCTTCATGCTGAGCACGGGCATTGCGGTAGTCCTCCTTTGCGTTATGCCTCCGCCTCCCTCTTCCCCGCAGGGAACCGGCCGCCAGGCCGGCACGCCCCTGCGAGTCCGGAGACGTGTGTGATTACTTCACTTGAGCATGATTTCTCCCGCCATATTCAAAGCCCTTGGCGGGAGCGCCAAGCAGTATACCATGGCGCTGCCCATTCGTAAAGCATTGGGCAAAGAGAGCTCGAATCTCATCCTCTGTTAGAACCTGGGCTCACAATGCGACGGAGGATCGTTTGGGGTTGGGTATATATCATGATGAATCTAGTCGTCCTGGTTCGATTTGGCCTCGACGCGCTTGAGAAAGCGGTTGATGTCCACAATCGCTCGCCGATGTTCGACTTCTCCGATCAAATCGATGTCATCTCGCAGCTGTGCCCGAAAGGTGATCAGCGCGCCGTCCGTGGAAGCTACTTCAACTCGTGCGTGCACCCGCATTCCCACGGGCGTGGGGGCCAGGTGCCGCACATTGATCTCGATGCCCACGGTCGTCTTGTCATCCGGCAGCAGATGATGGACTAGCTTGCAGCATGAATTTTCAACAAACATCGCCATGGCGGGTGTGGCATAGACGCGCAGGTCGCCGCTTCCCACATGCGGCGCAGTGAGTTCGGGTGTCACCAGTTGCTCTGTTTCAAGACACATGCCTACCTTGATGGGGATTTCTTCCATATCCATTATTACAGCTCTTCTTCCCCTGCACCGGGATCAGCTTGCATGGCAATTGCAACCGCGGTCGCATGCTCGTGCGTATGGCTAAGACTGATCGACCAGGAGCGAAGCCCTAGCGACTTTGCCACCTTCTTTGCGTTGCCGTGCAAACGGAGTTTGGGCATTCGGCGTGGTCCGTTTACGATTTCGATCTCTTTCCAACCTACCTCCCCTATGCCGGTTCCCAATGCCTTGGCCACCGCCTCTTTTGCGGCAAAGCGTGCCGCCAGCGCCGGCGTCCTGCCTCCAGCATCTATAAGTTCTTGCGAGGTGTAGAAGCGGTTGAAGAAGCGATCCCCGTAACGCAAGATCGCACGATCGATGCGCTCGACTTCGATGATGTCGACACCTGTACGTAAGATCATCTTTCTTTCCCTTCAATTGGTCCTGCCACAGCGATCGCCATGTGGTCTGGGTTCAGAAAGCGTTGGACTGCGCGATGAGCATCTTCAAGCGTCGTTTCCGCAACCAGATCGGGAAATCGCCTGTAATAATCCAACCCCAACTGGAACCGTTCGAGGTGCATCAATGCCGATGCAACACCCATGCTGGATTCAAGTCTCAACGGCAACCTGCCGATGAAGTTCGATTGATTATCAGCCAGCTCTTCTTCTTTGATACCTTCAGTATGCAGTTTTGTGAGTTCGGACAGGACCAGGTCGATGGCTTGCTCGACGTTCGCCGGATTGACACCTGCCACAACCTGCCAAGGGCCAGGTCCCAGCCCGCTCACCAACGTGCTATACGCATAATAAGCAAGCCCGGCCTCTTCACGCACAACCTGCCCGATCCTTCCCATCATGCCGAATTGTCCTAACGCACTGTTGGCCAACGCGGCGGCGAGATAATCATCGTCAACTCGTTTCGGTCCAGGTCCTCCAATCACGATATCGCATTGGACCTTGCCGGCCATGGGAACATTTCGTCGCACGCGGGTTTCCAGACCTTTAAGAGGTGGAAGCTCCGGACGGGGTGTTTGCCGGCTATTCTCCCAATTGCCCAGATGCTCTTCGACTACAGCAACCGCATCCTGGCTCGAAACTGCACCCACCACGACAACGATCATCCCTGACGGTCCGAAATGCTCCTGATGGAAATCCCGCAAGTCCTTTGACTTCAAAGGCCCAACCGTCTTGGCATAGCCATCGCTGGGGAAGCGATACGGGTGCTCTGCATAAGCCAACTCGTGAAACACCTGCTCAGCAATCGCCTGTGTTTGTTCATCACGGATTGCCAGAGCGGTGAGCTTCTGCTTCTGAAGCAGTTCCACTTCCGCATCGGGAAACGTGGGGTTCATCAGCACGTCGGATGCCAATTCGAGCAGCATTCCCAAATCTTCGGACAATCCCTTGGCGGAAAGGGCCGTGGTATGCGTGCCCGCACCCGCGCCAAGAACGGCTCCCTGTGCCTCCAGCGTCTCGTAGATCTCCTGGAAGGACTGTTTCTGAGTTCCTCGGGTGAGTGCTGAGGCCGTCAGATCGGCCAGGCCGCATCTATCTGCCGGATCGTCGAGAGCACCGACATTGAGACTGCACATCAAGTTCACCGAAGGATTGGCAAAGCTCTCTCTGGCCAGCACGACAATGCCGTTGGGCAGCTCGCGACGCAGGACATCATCCGGGCCAGGAAGCGAGCGACGCGCTTTCTCATTCGGGAGGGAATTGGGCTCAGCCATTGAAACCCTTGCCGGTGGGAATGTACGTCCCAACAACGCGGTTGGATGGGCTCAGATATTTGCGTGCGGCTTCCAGTATCTCCTCCGGCTTAATGGCGCTGATGCGATCCAGGTATTCCTCGCGCCATGTATGGTCGGCAAACATCTCTGTGAAACCCAACAAGAACGCCTGCCGCGTGATAGTCTCGCTGTCATAGACGAATAGCGCGCGGGCCTGCTTGATAGCCTTATCGACTTCGGCGGGAGTGACCTGTTCGTCTAGGATCCGAGCCAATTCGAGATCAAAGGCTTCGAGAACCCGGTCAGGTGTCTTTTCAGGAGCCAGGGTTAGGTGGAACCAGTATAGAAATGGATCAATCGTTGACCACAGTCCGCCTCCCACGCCCGCAGCGAGCCCTGGCTCAACCAACGCTCGATACAGCCGCGTGGTCTTGTTTGAGAGCGCAGATCCCAAGAAGCTGAGACTCGATGCACCCGTGAGCACACTATCAAGCACCACCAGGGGCAGGAAATCGGGATCCTTCCCCTCCGGAGCATGGTACGCCACTCTCAGGAAGTAGGTCTCCCCTGGTCCCT
>DAOVIK010000318.1 GCA_030673735.1 Anaerolineae bacterium | reverse complement strand
GCGATATTGCAGCGCAGTATTAGATATGGACTCGCAACTCCATGAGGTGAGCACGCACGCCGAGAAGCCCCGTCGCGGTTCTCGATCTCACGCGCGGGAAGATCACGCAATCAGCCTACTGAATTCGATTCTGGGAAAAGCAGATGCGTTATTCGTTCAAGCTCTTGAACAAGCCCACGCGGTTCCCGGTCGGATCGGAGAAGAAGGCGAACCAACCCATGTTCGGGATCTCGGTCTTGGGCAGCAGGGTCTTGCCGCCCAGTTCTTCAACCTTCGCCAACGTGGCCTCGATATCATCGGTCGAAACGTATACGATCACATCTCCCTTTTTGTACGTCTCGCCATCCGCTTTCGGGAAACCTCCACCGGGGCCAGGCTCTACATCAAACATGACGTAGTCCATATCAGGCGCAGCCTCGATCTTCCACCCGAACAGGGCTGCATAGAACTCGGAGGCCGCCTTGGGATCTTCAGCAGCAAATTCAACATGCACAAAATTACTGGACATTGTTCCTCCTGGCAATTGATGCCTGCAAACAGTGTGCGGGATTCATAGAATGCCTGTCCCCTAAACCTATCGCACGATCAATCCCCCTGTCAATTCCCACAGGGGGTGATTTTTTGATTCTATCAAACCATTAGTCGGTCCAAGGCCTCGCCAAGCTGCCGCAGGCGATCCCTCATGTCCGCTACCGCATCCAATGCACTGCTCCTTGAGGCTTTCTCGATAGCGGGAATACTAGATGCTCATATTCTACACTGACGATTAGTCGCAAAATGGATCCCTTTCCCGCTAAAGGAAACGTCGCACGTGTGCATCCCCTTGGCGGTTGCGTGCCTCGAATGATTGTGTATAGTGGATTCAGGAGGGAGTAAAATGGACGCCTTAGACAGTATCTACTTGCTGCTTACCGGATTACTTGCCGCATTTCTCATTTACCTATTCGCACGTTCATATTCGATGGACAGGAAGTTGCGCGATATCTACTACCTGATAGGGTTCGCCGTGCTTCTGGTATCGGGCTTGCTGCTGATTCTCCTTGGGTATCGCATCCTGACCTCCCCCTGGGTTATGACGATAGCATCCTTGATCCCGCTCGGCATCGCTCTCGGTCTGATGAACCAATACTGGCCAGATGTCAAGAAGACCTACAGTTGGTTTGCGTTGATCGGGATCATAGCGATCGCCGTCACAAGTTTCGCCCTTAAAGACTTGCGACCGATCGCGGTGTCCCTCTTCCACGGAGTCTCTGGGCTGATCATATTCCTTCTGCCCTTCAAGGTCGCAAGGGATGGAACTGCGCCGAAGGGATTCTGGTGGGTGGGAGTCGGGGGCGCGCTGATCGGATTGGGCGGGATCGCGCTTGCCTTCATCACAATGGGTTCGCAATTGCTGTTCTTCAGCCAGGATTTCGTCATGCGTATTCTTGCCCCCTTGCTACTGCTCATGACGGGGGCCTATACGCTGGGCTTCACACGCTCTTAGCGGTAGCTGCCGCGAATTGCCTCCACTGAGAAACCGAAAGGGGCCAGGCATCCCTGGCCCCTTATTCTTCCTTTCGTTGATCGGGTGGTCAAACGCCTACCAGCCGCTTGCCCTGAACATGGCGTCCAGGAAAGCGGCCCGCTCTACAGCCGTCATGGGGCGCGGTTTGGACCAATTCTCCAGAAGTGCGGTGAGCAACTCGGTGCTGATGTGTCGTCCGTCATAAAAGACATGGCGGTCGATGAACTCCTGCCGCGTCTGCAGTGACCACATCTGGTCGAAGAACAGGTTGCCAGGCCCGTGATGAATGAAGCCGCCGTTGTAGAAGTCGAAGGATTGCGGCTGGTGCGCCTGGCTGCCGCTCACGATAACCGCTCCAGCATCGATCGGTCTGCGAAATCCAGCAGTTTGCCCCGGCAGAGGATAGGGCAGGTATGATTCGGCCCACTGGTATGTGAAGATCGGCAGGTAGCCCTCCTCGCGCAGTCGAGTGACCTCTGCCAGGGGTATGCTAGAGTTGCAAGGCATGGCGCCCGGTGTTGTGCGAGTCGCCAAGGCATAGGTCGGCCCGACATTGTTACAACCCAAGAACGCCAATCGATTCCCGTTGTGCTCGATCAGCACCGGCTGTGCAGCATCCTCGAGGTTCTCGCCGCCCCCGAAGTATTCCCAGCCGCGCTGGCGGTACATCTCGAGCGTGTCCAGGTAAGGTTGCACGCCGTAGTCCAAATTATGATTGCCGGTGAGCTCGACGATATCAATGTCAATGTGCTCAAGCAGAGCGATATGACGCGTCGCGCTGCAGAACCGCAGCGATGGATCATACGGGTCGGGAGGGGGGCAATTGTCGGTGAACGACACCTCGTTGCTGGTGTGTGTGAAGTCGGCATCGCGCAGCCAATCGCCGATGTCCAGCGCGGGATAGGTTTCGCCGCCCCTGTCCATTTGCCAGGCTGTGCCGCGCGTCAGCGCAGTGACGCCGGTCATCACGACCACCGTCATCCGCTCGGGATCGCGATTGCTGGCGGGCCATTCAAGCTGCGCCTCGAGCGCAGCCACCCTGGATGGATCCCCGCTCAATCCAAAACTCACGACCAGGGGGTAGGTCTCGAGGTTGAAATCCAGGCTCAGCGGAGAGAGGCCGTCGACGTGCAGCACCTTCCAGCGCGGCTCGAGTTCATGGAAGGGAACCAGTGCGAGGGCGTCGCCACTTTCCCATGCGAGATCGACGAT
>DAOVIK010000356.1 GCA_030673735.1 Anaerolineae bacterium | reverse complement strand
GAGATGCTCGCCGGCGCGCCGCATACGACGCCGTTCGGGAGACTGGATGAAGTGCAGGCGGCGCGACAGCTGGTGCTGTGCTGCCGTCCATTGGAACTGGATCAAGCAAAAGACGAACCAACAGGCGAGGAAACTAAGTAGGCTGCCGGCGGGAGACTGTATCCTGCCACTTAGCAAGTGATGCATGCACAAAGGCGAGAGCGCCTGACTGGCGGGTCGTGGCGCTTTCGCCTTTGAGTGAGGACATGCTCCGGTTCCCCTATGGACCGAAGCCAGGTTATCGAACTACCTATAACCAGCCTAGAACTCGAGTCTCATTGGATTCTCAGTACATCGTGAGACGACTGGGATAGCCCTGCGAGGCCGCATATCGCGTGGATTGGCTCCGAGGCGTGGGATTTGCTGATCATTCCCCCTGGCGCCGTCTTCCGCGGGACCACGGAAGGAGGCCGCGAGTGCAAATGAGGTAGAATATCATCCCACGCGCTAGGAAGAACCACAATGACTCGTTCTGCAGATCCGAAGATCGATTGGGCTAAACCTCGCGAAACGATCCAGGTTCGTCTTCTAGATGGCAAGGTGCTCGAAGGTGAGCGTGGATCCTTGCTTGGATCCTTCATGGGGTTGATGCAAGATGGGCAGGTGCCCATCGTCGGCGGAATCGTAAACGGCGAGCTGCGAGAACTCACCTATCCAATTGAGACCGATTCCACAGTGAAGCCGGTCAGCATGGGGACCGCGGATGGCATGCGAATCTACCGGCGTTCACTCACTTTCTTGCTGGCGGCAGCCTTCGAGGAGTCGTTTCCGGAGGCGTGCCTCACTGTGGACCACTCGGTTGTGTCCGGCGGCTACTACTGCCAGCTGAGCGGGCGTCCTCCCTTCAAGGCCAAGGAGCTTGCCCAACTTGAGGTGCGCATGCGCGAATGGGTTGAGGCCGATGAACCCTTCGTCAAGTGCCAGATACCGATCGAGGAAGCGCGCGAGCATTACCGCAAGAAGGGGTTCACGGATAAGGTGCGGCTATTGGAGCATCGCAAGAAGCCGCACTTGGTGGTCTACAAGCTGGGAGAGTTCTCGGATTACCATCACGGGTACATGGTGCCCAGCGCAGGGTTTCTACAATGGTTCGCCATGGAGCCAACCGGTGAGGGATTCACCCTGCGCTTTCCCCGCCGACACAAGCCGATAGAGCTTCTGCCCCTCCCCGAATACCCAAGGCTTCTGGCTACCTTCCGTCAGTATGGCGATTGGCTCGAGACGTTGGGCGTTTCCAGCGTGGGAGCGCTCAATGATGCCATCCTTGCGGGCAGAGCGCGCGAGATCATCCTGGTATCCGATGCATTGCATGAAAGGCACATCGCGCAGGTCGCGGCAAAGATATTTGAGGAGCGCGATTCTGTACGTGTGGTTCTGGTGGCCGGGCCTTCCGCCTCTGGCAAGACAACTTTCTCCAAACGTCTCTCCATTCAGTTGATGGCGCTTGGCATTTCACCCTATCCCATTGCCATGGATGACTTCTTTATCGACCGCGAGCTGACTCCCAAGGACGAAGAGGGGGAATATGACTACGAAACGCTGGATGCCCTGGATCGCGAACGGTTAAATAGCGACCTTGGCAAACTGATCGCGGGAGAGCGGACGCGGCTACCGCATTATGACTTCCTCAATGGGAAACAGCTCGAAGGCGATGAGGTCATGCTTCGTGCCGACCAGATCGTGATCCTGGAGGGCATTCACGGTCTGAATCCGGAACTGCTGTTGCTGCTCCCGCCAGAGTGTTCTTTTCGCATCTACGTATCTGCGATGACGCAATTGAATTTGGATCGCTACATTCGCGTCTCGACAACCGACACGCGTCTTATCCGGCGGATCGTACGCGACGCTTCCAGGCGTGGTTACTCCGCCGCGGAGACCATACGCCGCTGGGAATCGGTTCGTCGAGGTGAGAAGCGCAATATCTTTCCGTTCCAAGAGAACGCCGATATGATGTTCAACTCGGCCCTGCTCTACGAAGGCGCTGCGCTGGCTCCGCTGGCCGAGCCGCTTATTCGTCAAGTTCCCCACGGGACGCCGGAACATGTGGAAGCCAAGCGCTTGCTGGCTTTCCTGGAGTGGTTCCTGCCGATCGACACAGACCTGATTCCCGACGATTCCATCTTACGGGAGTTCATTGGGGGCTCAATCCTCAGCGAATTCACTCCCTGGCAGCATCCCTAGCCCATTTTCCAGCCGTAACACCGCAGATCAAAGACCGTTAAGCCAAATGCACGGTGTGGTGGCCGGAACGGCTCACGCTTTGTAGCGAGATAGGTCGCATCAGAGCGAAGTCGATTGAGCTTCGTGATCTGATGCGTGCGTATTTGTTACCAACGTGAGTAGGAAATGGGCCGGCAAGCACGTCAAGTGCCGGATCCTGATGG
>DAOVIK010000124.1 GCA_030673735.1 Anaerolineae bacterium | reverse complement strand
GGTTGAAGAGATCGCGCGCTTCGATGAATGCTCCCTGCGACCAGGCGCGCTCACCAGCGCGCGTGTACAAATCTGCTGCAGCATCTGAATCCCCGGCCAATTCAACGTGTCCGCCGATGCGTCCTGCAAACTCATCAAGGCGTCCTGCCTCGCGCACCTGGGCCTCCAGCCACGCGCCCGCCGTTTGGTGTAACCCCGGACGCCTGCGCTTGAGGATGCTCTCATAGGCGACGTCGCGCATCAGACTGTGATGGAAGCTCCACTCGCGTTCACCCACAAAGGCCGAAATCGGTTGTTCCTTGATGAAACCGCGCTCCTCGAGACCCCCAATCATTTCATCGCGCGGTTGGATGTCCAATGCGATCAGGCCGCCTTCCCAGAAGTCGCGACCGAATATTGAACCGCGCTGCAGGATCTCTTGTTGGGTGAAGCTCAGCGAGTTCAGTCGCGTAAAAAGCAAGTGCTGCAGCGTCTCAGGGAGTGGCGCTTCGTCGAAGCGATCGGGAACAAAGCGCCATGGGTCAAACCTCCGATCGATGACGCCGCGATCCAGAAGCCAGTTCACGATCTCCTCGGCGAAATAGGGCACGCCCTCCGCACGCTCAACGATCGATGAGATGACGTCACCCGGCATTCGCTCGACATGCTGCAGCAATTCGGCCACCAGATCGCGACTTGCAGATCCAGAAAGAGGTGGGAGATCGATCTGGACATACCCCGGGTGACTCAGGAGCGCTGCGCTAGGATCCCACTCTGTACGGGCTGTGGCTAGGACGAAGAGGCCGTTGGGCTCATCTTCTCCTGCTTCATCCAACAGAACCTCTGTGATGTATTCCCATGATGACCGATCGGCCCAGTGCAGGTCTTCGATCAGGATGATGAGCGGTCTCTGTTCCCTGATTAGGGCGAGGAGTTCGCGGCTCACGGTGAACGCTCGCCCTTTCACCTGCGCGGGATCATCCCGCATCGCGCCGATATCAGGCCTATCTGCAAAGGGTAGCCCTACCAGCAGCCCCAATGCGTGCGCAGCCTCCACAGCGTCCTGGCCCTGAAGCCTCCGGAATCCTTCAATCCAACGGTCTTCCGCTTCTCTGATAGGGAGGTCTTCGGAGATATGGAACTGGTCGAACCACATTCTTCGAACGAGCGCAAATGGCTGTTTTTCATCATCCTCAAAGGCGCATGCTCTGAGCCAATGCAAGTCATCAGGCGCGAACTCCAGGACTTCCGCCATATCCGTGAGCATCCGGGTTTTTCCCACGCCCGGCTCACCGACCAACTGCGCCCACACGACGTTGCGGTTGGTCAGAGCATCGAGGTACATCTCATGCAGCTGCCTTTGCTCGGCGTCGCGTCCCACGGTTTGTGATTCAACGCCTCTCACCCCACGCGTGACCACCCGGTAGGGACGCGATTTGGCCCGCAGCACGTGATAGGTCTGCACCGGCTCGGCGATACCCTTCGCTTTAAGCGGCGGTTGGATCTCTACGTCAAAGACGCCCCGCACATGACGATAGGTTTGCCTCGATATGACGATGCCCCCGGGCGGCGAGGCGGATTGCAAACGCTCGGCGAGGGTCATCGATACTCCTGTCGCCGTATATTCCCGCTTAGCGTCGGAGCCCATATCGCCCGTGACCACGAGACCGGTATGGATCCCCATTCGAAGCTGAATGGGCACGTTGGTCTGGATTGAATCGATACGTTCCTGAATTTCCAGTGCCGCTCGGATGGAACGCTCGGGATCCCTCTCGCTGGGGATCTGCGCGCCGAACAAAGCGAGCAATCCGTCACCCAAGTACTGGATGACGATGCCCCCACGGTCTCGAATCACACTTCCCGCCATGGTGTGAACAGCGGTGACGATCTCGCGCAAATCCTCCGGATCGAGCTTCTCAGCGAGTTGGGTCGAGCCCTCGATGTCACTGAAAAAGATGGTAACGATGCGCCGGTCTTCGGGTTGGTCGGCTTCACCCTCCCGCCGAGCTTCCAGAGCCGTGATCTGTGTCCTGAGCAGGACAATAGCGGGGTCAACAGCGCCGTCTCCGAGGGTGACGCGCTGTGATTCGAGCGACGCCATCGAATGCCGCAATCTTTCGAGTTGAGATTCCAGGGAGTCAGGCAATCAAGATCTCCACCAACAGCGTCCAAGGGGTTGGAGAAACAACATGTAGATGGTTGTCACACAGCTTCTTGTTTGGGCACTGTATCCAGTATGCGCGAGATATGCAAAGGCAGATCGCATTCGGGCAACCCTAAGACGAGATCAGCACAACCGTCTTGAGAATGAATGGGTGTTTATGGTGGGGTGTGGACCATTGCGGTGCGTATCATCAGTGCGGCTTTGATGCAATTAATTCCGTAGGTCCAGGCCTATGCCAAGAAGCATGATTATTCTGTTCGAACTGTATCCATTAGCATATCGCATTTTACAGGTCGGTTCAATCGGATGAAGGCAACCACAGCCGGCTGCGCCTTGGCTGCGTGGGGAGCGCCTTCGTGGCAGCCGTTTCGTCATTCCGCTTTGACTGCCAGCAAAGTCACATCGTCCTGTTGTAATGCCTTGCCTCTGTGGGCCACCAAGGATTGCCAAACAGATTCGCAGATGGTCTTTGCTTTCTCCTTGCGATATCCATGAAGCGCAGCTTGCAGCTTGCCCAGGCCATACCTGCTGTCATGATCGTCGCAAGCGTCGGTCGCTCCGTCAGAATAGAGGAACAGCATACCGCCAGAGGGAATCTTTAATTGCTGCTCATCAAATAGCGGGGCGGAAAACAGGCCTACCGGCTGGCCTTTTTGGCGTTCCAAGTCGACTGTATTTCCATGTGCATCAAATAGGATGGGGATTTCATGCCCCGCACGAGCATACGTGAATTCGCCTGATTGACAATCCAGAATCCCGTAAAGCAATGTTACGAACATGCCGGTTTCATCCATCTCCAGCATATGACGATTGATGCTCAGCAACACGTCTCTTGGCGAGGCTTCTCTGCGTGACTCGGCCCGCAGGAGGGTCACCGTCAGGGCCATGAGCAGTGCGGCGGGGACGCCGTGATCCGTAACGTCGCCGACAGCGATCCCGAGAGTATTCTCGCCCAAATTGATGAAGTCATAGAAATCGCCACCAACGGCGGCCATTGGGACCATCGTCGCTCCGAAGTCGTATCCTGCAACGAGGGGATAGCTTCTGGGCAGGATGCTCATCTGGATCTCTCGGGCAACCTCCAGTGAGCGCTCCAGCTTCTCCTTCTCAACGATCTGCTCCTGCGCGGCCTCCAACTCCGCATATGCCTGCATCAACTCGCGGTTCTTCCGGCGCAGGTCGCGTATGGTGAGGTTCTCGGACTCATCCAGGCGCTTGCTCATCGTCCGCAGCATTTGATAGGCCAAATCCGGTTGTCTGCGCAGGAGCCCATCGAGATCGTCCCGCCCTAGCTCGAGGAGCTGCAGCTCCGTAAGGGAGCGAACGCTCGCCGTGTGCTTGCCATCATCGCTAAATAAGCTCATCTCCCCAATGAAGGAAGGTGCTTGGCGTACAGCCAGGACGCGCTCGTCGGGCTGTCCCATGGCTTTTATAATCTCCACTTCGCCTTCGAGCAGAATGTAGTAGCGAGGATCAAGCATACCTTCCCGCATCAAGATCGAGTTTTCCTTCAATTCGACAGGGCGAAGGCTTTGGGCAAGGCGCGCGATCTCTTCCGGGGGAAGGGATGCAAATAGCGGAACGCTGCGAATGGCTTCTTGGCTCATGTATTCAACCTCTTGAGCTTACACCGACTCACCCTGGTGCGGATGGAGCGGAGGGCATTGTGCGGAGATGTGGATAGTTGGCCAGTCCCTCCATATGGCCTGCTTTCGGAGGGTAAACCGCCGGTTCCGAGGGCAGTTTTACGGCGATCCATGTTGCGAGTGCAGCGAGCCTGCAGACCGGGAGGTTTTACTACCTGCCCCTATTGTACGCCCTTCCTCCATTCTCGATCAAGCACTTTGGTTGAAATCACGCTTCGCGATCGATTCTTGAGTCCGCACTTGGTAGATATGACATCGAGCTCGAACGCCGGGGGATCCGCCCGTTGGTCCATGTCATTCCGTAGACAACCTCTGGCCTCTCGGCGCTAGGGCTGGCCGTGAGATCAGACTATAATTGCATCTTGGATTGCTATTCCTGGGCAGTAGAAGGGAGTGACGATGGATTTGCCATTGTCGGCAATGCTGATCATTATTGGAATCCTACTGGTCATCCTCGCCAGACGTGGCTTCCGAGTCACAAAGCTCGGCGTAGGCCTGGACATTGAGCTTGACAAACCCCTTTCGTTCGAATCTCAGTCTTCCCGCTGGGTGATGGGAACCCTGGGTGTCGTCATCTTTGCAGTTGGCGTTTTCGGGATTACGGGCCTATATGATCGCCTAGGGCAGTCTGTGCAACCAGCTACCACTGAAACACCCACTGAGGTGTCCGTGGTCCCAACTGCCACCATTGCGGAGGCCTCCCCGTCTCCAACCGAGGAGCCCGGACCGATCGTGGGCAATGGTCGAATCGCGTTCCAGTCCGATCGCGATGGCGACTCCGAGATCTATGTAATGGACGCCAACGGCGGCAACGTCACGCAATTGACAAACGACCCCGGAGTTGATGCCTCTCCTGTCTGGTCACCAGATGGAACCAGGCTGCTTTTCCATTCCGACCGCGATGGCGATTATGACGTTTATGTGATGGATGATGATGGAAGCAACTTAGCACTCCTGACCGACCACCCGCAGCACGACGTATTTCCTACCTGGTCGCCCGATGGCCAGCGCATTGCCTTCTGTTCTGACCGAGATGGGGACTTTGACGTCTATCTAATGAACGCAGACGGCAGCGACGTCACCGCACTCACCGATAACCAGGCCATTGATGATTTCGTGGCCTGGTCCCCGGATGGCCGGACGATCGCATTCCAATCCGATCTGGAAGGAGACTACAACATCTACCTGATTGGAATCGATGGCAGCAACATGCAACGCCTTACCACCGATAGCACTGCGCACGATCTGCTGGGCAATTGGTCTCCTGACGGGAGCCGCATCGCATATTCATCTCATCCGACCGGGGACTATGAAATCCTTGTGATTGAGGTTGCCAGCAGGAATGTGACCCGCCTGACGGAAAATCCGGAGAGCGACTGGTCTCCGGCTTGGTCTTTGGATGGCCAATTCCTGGCGTTCGCCTCGGATCGCAGCGGGAGTTATGAGATCTACCTCATGGATGCCGATGGAGGTTCGGTCACCCAACTGACAGATGCCATCGGCGGCGATGGTCGCCCGTCGTGGGGGCCTTGATCGGCGGGTCATAATTCCGAGCATGAGGATATGAGGCTATCGCCCACCTAGTTTCCATTACTCCCTGTGCTTGCTTTGTTCGATCTACGCCAAGGATTGTCGGTTTAATATCGGTAGCGCCTGGCGCGCTCGTAGAGGACTTCGTGCCGCTGCTGCACCGGCGGCTGCGGGACGATCTTCATGAAGATCCAGGTCAAGGCGAGCCCGATGACGAAACCCCCAATGTGCGCAAAGAATGCTACTCCGCCCGTTGTGCTGGTTTCCAATGCAACGGATACAACACCGTTCAACAACTGTATTCCGAACCACAGGCCAAGAACGATCCAAGCCGGCCATTCCGCGACCGTACTGACCAGTCCCAGGGGAACGATCCCTCTCACTCTTACCCTAGGGAATAGAATCAAGTATCCGCCGAGAACAGCTGCAATTGCGCCACTGGCTCCAACCATAGGGATCATGGAACTGGGACCAACAATGATCTGGGCAATCGAGGCTACGAAACCGCCGAGGAAGTAGAGGCCCAATTACAGCACGCCGCCCATGCGATCCTCGATGTTATCCCCGAAAAGCCACAAAT
>DAOVIK010000136.1 GCA_030673735.1 Anaerolineae bacterium | reverse complement strand
TGAGCCATTAACGGGCTGCTCAAGGCGATAGTCAGCCTTTACGGCGAGCGTGCGCTGCGAGAAGTCGATGGCGATCTCGAAGTCGATATGTGTGATCCTTCCTTGTGCCAGATCGGCAAACGAATGAGGATCATGGACCTGCATAGAAAACCTCCCAATTGGCTGTGCTGGAGTATGTGGACAGCGGGATCGCATACACGTGCACCCTACCTGCAAATAAGGCGCTGTGATCTTGATGGTGCACGAAATGCCGCTTGATGGATAGACTTGCGCGGCTTGGAAAATCCATTTCACCAACCATCACGAGTCAACCTGAAGCGCCAATGCGATGCAGGCAGCCCATGAAAGGATCTTGAATTGACCGGCCAGTAGAGCCTCTTCGAGCTCTTGTCGGGATAGCAGGATCAACTCCTGGTCCTCGAGATCGTCGCTCTCCGGCTGTGCGATTTGCCGTGCATCTCGGGCCAAGAAGAGATCAACGGTTCCAACGCCACGATTTGGATCAACGACATAGCTTCCCAGTTCAATCCAATCGTCTGACACACATCCGGCTTCTTCCAGCAGCTCGCGCTTTGCGGTTTGAAGGGCCTCCTCCCCCGGCTCCAGCATTCCTGCTACCGGCGCCAACGAGGTCCCCTCAACGGCGTACTTGGTCTGTCGGAAGCAAAGATACTTCCCTTCAATCATCTTGACCAGAACAATCGCCGCGTCGGGGATGATGACCCAGGGCCAATCTTCTATCGTCTCGCCGGTAGGCAGTAGTATGTCGTGGCTTTCGACGGTGAGAAACTGGCTGTGTTCGAGCACCTTGCGCCGCGAAATGGTCTTCCATGGTTGATGCCGGATGCTGCTCAATATCTTCCTCCACGGATCAGGATCCAGAACCAGAGATTGCAGACTTCGCGGGTCCGTAGCCCCCGCATCTTCCAGCACTTCCGCTGACAGATGCTACACCACTCTGGCAGAACTGGGCAATGCTGGAGCAGACCGAATCGATGCATTCGGGCCATTCCCAACGTACTAGGCAAGGGTTGCTTGCGGAATGCCTGAAGGGCGTTTAGGATGGTCTATGCGCTTTGAATCCGGCTTGGGGGTGTAAGCTTCAGTGGTTGCTTTTTCATTCAGGAGCATAGGGTAGCTTCATGAAGCGTGAAGGAGCCATCTCTCGATGGTATCCCCTCTTTGCGATCAGTTTCCTGAGCTTGTTCTTTGAGCTGGCGATCATCCGCTGGGTGTCAGGGGAAGTTCGTCTTTTTTCCTATTTCAAGAATCTTCCCTTGCTGGCAGCCTTCCTTGGGCTAGCGATCGGCTTCGGCGTTGTCGGAAAGGGAAGAGACACCCGCTCTTCATTTGCCCCGTTGTTGCTCATCCTGGCGCTGGTGGTCATTGGTGTGGGGCGCTTCAGCTCGGATAAATTGGCATATCCAGCCAGCGGGGATGATTTCATTTGGTTCATGGCGCCGGTCTCCTATTGGTTATCACTGGGTCTGTTCCTCGGCGTGGTTCTGGTGTTCTTCTTCCTGATCATGCTCCTCTTCATACCGCTTGGTCAGGCAACCGGAGAGGAGATGGCCCGGCACGAGCCGGTTCCGGCGTACATCGTAAATATCCTGGCAAGTCTGCTTGGTGTCTGGGCGTTTTCTCTGGTCTCGTATCTGGAGACGCCTCCTGCATTATGGCTTGCCATAGCGATGATTGGCTGTGGCGCATATTTCGCCCATCGGCGAGCCTTCTCCCGAGTGATGCTCCTGCTTTTCGTGGCGGCATTTGGTCTGGTTGCGTTGCTAGGAGGCAGGGCGGTGTGGTCCCCGTATCAAAGACTGAGTGTCTCTGAGCTGCTTCTTGAGCAGGAGAGCGGTGATGAGCCGGTTCAAGTAGGCTACGAACTGGACGTGCAGCAAGTCTTCTACATGAATGCGATCGACCTGTCGCAAGACTTCATATCCACGGTAGACGAAGAACTGCCTGGGCTTGCGGACATTGCGTTTTCCTACGATCTTCCCTATCGTGTCTTGCCGCAAGGAAGCCGTGTCTTGATCGTAGGCTCAGGAATGGGGAATGATGTTGCCGCCGCGCTCCGCGGTGGGGCAGCCTCGGTCGATGCGGTTGAGATCGATCCAGTTATCCTCGATTTTGGGAAGCAACTGCATCCGGAAAGACCCTATCAAGATGCGAAGGTGAATGCTGTTGTAAACGATGCGCGCGCGTATTTCAACGAAAGCCACGAGGAGTACGACGCGATCATCTTCGGGTTCTTGGACTCGCACACGCGGCTTTCAGGCATGTCCACAGTCCGCCTTGACTCTTTCGTCTATACAATCGAAAGCTTCGAGCAAGTCCGGCAGCACCTTGCGGATGATGGATACGCGGTGGTCAGTTTTGCCACAAGTGCGCCTTGGATCGAGGAACGCATAGGACGAATGCTGGGGACCGTCTTCGGGGCTGACAATGTATACGCACACTGGGGCATTGCGGGGACAACTTTCGTGGCTGGCCCAGTTACATCGGAACACCTCAGTGCCGCACAATTGACACCCTGGCAACCAGACCCGGGTGAAAACGATCTTCCGATCACGACCGACGATTGGCCTTACCTGTATCTGCGTGATCGAATCATTCCACCGGCCTACTGGCAAGCCCTTGTTCTGGTTGCGCTTGTTTTCCTGTTGATTACTCGACGCTCATTCCCGGATGCCGTTCGGCCCGATTGGCATTTCTGGTTGTTGGGCGCCGCGTTCCTGCTGATTGAATTCAAGAGCATTACAGAATTGGCGCTCCTATTCGGTACGACCTGGTTGGTGAACGCCCTCGCGATTTCGGGCGTGCTGATCATGGTTCTGGCGGCCAATCTGCTTGTATTGCGCAGTTCTCGCATCAATCTCCGGTGGGCCTACGTGCTGCTGCTAGTATGCCTATTGGGGCTCTTCTTCTTTCCACTCGAGCTCCTGGTTGGATTGCCTATCGCAATCAGGACCGTCGGAAGCGTGCTTCTTCTCTCCTTGCCGTTGTTCTTTTCGGGGCTGATCTTCTCCGAATCCCTTCGCAGGGCTGGCGAAACCGCAAGACCACTAGCGTCCAATCTCAGCGGAACGATGGCAGGAGGAATGTTGGAGTATGGCTCCCTTATGTGGGGCATTAAGAGCCTCTATTTGATTGCCATCGTTGTCTATGTGGGAGCGTTCGTGAGTTCGAGGATCAAGAAGTGATTTGCCCCGTTTCAACGGAAACGGGCTTTTCTCCGCGACTACCGGGCGCAGGTGTGAGAAGAATGACTGGTATGCGCCTGCTTCCTGCCCTCTTCCGGTACAACTCATATCCCGGATAGCACTCTAGGCCCTTTTTCCAGCTCAATTCGCGCTCTTTTCCTTCTGCCTCTCTTGCTCGATAAGCCGCGCTCTTTCCCTTGTAGGTCACGAGCACTTCCGGTTTGGCTTTCAGGTTGTGATACCAAGCTGGGTGGAAGGAGCGGCCGAAGTTGGACGCGATGAGAATGATCTGATCCCCATCTGGGAAACCCACCAGAGGTACGGAGCGGCGCAAGCCGCTCTTTGCGCCGGTGGTCGTGAGCGTGATCACCGGAACGCCGCCCAGAAGCTCGGTGAACGAATATCTCTCTCGCGATATCCCTTGCACAATCCGGTCGAAGAGATGAAGCGTGTGCGAGAAGAACCAAGATCCCGGGCGCGAGGTAAGGATCACCTTCGTCGCCGAATAGAACCAGTGAGTCTTGTAGGGCTCGATCTGCATGGAGACTGCCATCTGCTATCTTTGATACGGGATTTATACCACCGGCACTCGCCGATCGATACGACTAAGCCCTCACAGCCTTGGTGTAGGACCAGTGCGTCTGAATGATCTCCCATCGATCGTCTTTGCGTCGATACACTTCGGTGCAATTCCAGCGATACTCGTCCTCCGATCCGCCATAGGACACGTAATTGAAGGTGAGTACCGCAGCATCGCCTGCGATTTGCACCAATGGATTGATCAGTTCGAAGCGGGAAATCGATACCTTGCCGCGGATCCCTTCGTAATACTGGGAAAGCTGATCAAGCCCATCGATCCTTCGCTCCAAGCTGGGATCGAAATAGACTACATCGGGGGCGCAAATCTCCAGGAAACCGGAGGGATCGCCATTGCCCCAACGTTCGAGTGCGGCATGTTCCATGGCGATGATCGTCTTGCTGATACCATCTAAGTCACCCTTGATGGACTGGTCCATTGGAACCTCCAGTGAACACCGCAATAATGGCACGGCTTTCCATTATCCTAGTTACTTGGGTCTAATATGCAATTGTGAGATTTCTTTGGGGATTGCCTATTTCACGAGGAGTCCTCAGGATTCTTCGCTTGTATTACGCAATTACGTCCTTCGCTCTTTGCTTTATAGAGCGCCTCATCGGCAAGTTCAATCAAAATACGGGTGCTTTCCATGTCCTTATGAAGCTCCGCGACTCCTATGCTGACGGTGACATGGATGGGCTGGCGCCCATCTTGCGTCCGGATATCGGCCACTTCCGAATCTTGAACGAGAACCCGTATCCTATCTGCCAATTCATACGCTTCAATAAGCTCTGTATGAGGCGTTATGATAAGGATCTCCTCCCCACCATACCGCGCCACGATGTCTGTTCGCCGAACGGCTCCCGATAGAATTCGCGCGAGATTCTTCAGGACAACATCCCCCAGTTGATGACCATGCTGGTCGTTGATCTTCTTGAAATGATCAATGTCAAAAAGCATGATGGAGAGTGGATAACCGTAGCGGCGAGCGCGTTCAACCTCTTCTACCATGCGGCGATCCAGATGGCGCCGATTGTACATGCCTGTCAACGGGTCGGTGATGCTCTCACGCTCGAGCCTCGATATACGCTGGAGGCTCAAAGCCGTCTGAAGTGATAGGTAGCTAACGAGGAGGATGAAGACCGCTGTAAGAAAGAAGATTGCCGGCACAAGCATATCCGCGATCGTTTCATGGCTTTGCCACCTGAGGGCAGCGTATGTGATGTATCCGGCGATGAACAAGCCTATGATTCCAACCAAGACCGACCAGCTCTCCCGAGTGGCTCCGGGAGGCAAATGCCTGATCAACATTCGCACAGGGATGAAAGAGAGAAAGAGAAGAACTATACCTGCTATTATGACGGCATCACCGATCACGGTCATGGCGTGTTGTCCCCCTTGCTGGGTTGGATCGATAATGGACTACCGATTGCCCCTCTTTGCGCAAGACTCGAACCGCATGAGCATTCCTGTGCAAAGCTTAGGGCATCGGTGAACCTGCCTTCCTGATTCATTGTAGCTTGCAGGGCTCACATGGAATTGGTATGGCGAGGTTCTGGAAAACCCCATTCCGCTTCGGGAACGTGCAGCAACTCCAGAATCCAAACGTTCTGGCTTTCCTTTTGCGTAGATTTGCACTTCCCTTGGGAATGATGCCAAACGAAGTACCGACGGGCTGTGCTCTGGTCTTCCCCAGTCAGTTGGGTATCAGGCCATGTTTTCTAGGGATGCGTTTCACCCAGCACAATCCAGATCAGACCGGCTTCCATACCAGGAGACCGATCTACTGCATGCAAATATGGACTTGAGAACCATCCGAAGCATTAATGACCTATTGGGCTGCCATAGGTCTGCTACTCTATCCC
>DAOVIK010000069.1 GCA_030673735.1 Anaerolineae bacterium | reverse complement strand
GTCACTGCGGGAGGCAAGAATACCGCGCTCGCGAGCAGCCGGACCGGAACGCCAGGAAGATCCTGCACGGCCAGGCCCAGCGCACGCATCACACGCACCGTCTCGCGCATTGCCTCGATCTCCAGACGGTAGAGTCCCTTGTGGTTGAAAACCAGGGCGGGAAGCCATCCCAGGATGGCGGAGGTGGCATTGGAGATGATGTTCGTCAGCGCCTTGGACCACTTCATGCGCTGCACATCGTCGTAGAGGATTGGGTTCAAGCCTGCGGCGCGCATCTCGTTGCCAAGTTGAGTGGTTGAAGGGTGATGAGATACCAGGCCCAACCCGCGTAGCCTCTCCACGCGAACGAGCCCCGGTTCAATCAGTCTCACGGCAGTGGTGAGAGACGCGCCGATCACGCGCGAATCGCCGATTTCCTTCGCCAGCGTTTCCTCGTTCCCGATGCCGTTGAGAACGCACACGACCGGCGCCGCGAGGTCTTTGACGGCCCCTAGTTCACGGGAGGCTGCCTCACAGTGGTAAGCCTTGACGCACAATATGACGATGTCAGGGGTATCAAGAGAGATCGCTTCGCTCAGCGTGGTTGCGGTACGTGGCTGATCCAGAACCTGCTCGCTGTTATCTTCCTGCAGCCTCAGCCCATGTTCCACAAGTGCTTGAGCGATTGGAGGGCGATCGAGAAACACAAGAGGGTGACCAGCGAGCGCGAGCACTCCTCCGAGGTATCCTCCCACGGCGCCGCTGCCGACGATCAGGTAGCGCACGCTAGCTCTCCGCCGCTTCCCCCAACAGCCTGTCGATGATTGCGTTGAGCTCTTCGTCCGAATAGAAGCGGATGACGAGGCTGCCGCCTTTCTTCCCCCGCTTGAGCGTGACGCGCGTTCCAAGGCTCTCGCGCAGCTTGTTTTCGAGGTGGACTTCGTCCGCGGAGCGCTTGTGTACGGCTCGCGGCTTAAGGCGCTCACCACTCAGGCGCCGTACGAGGATTTCGGTTTGCCGCACATTTAGGTCTGACTTCAAGATCGTTCGCAGGGCTGCAGATTGGGATTTCGCTGTAGGCAGAGCCAATAAGGCGCGCGCGTGACCTTCAGAGATAGCACCATCGGTAAGCGCATCGCGGACCGCCTGCGATAGTTTGAGCAGCCGCAAGGTGTTGGTCACAGAGGTGCGGCTCTTCCCTACTCGCTTGGCGATCTCTTCGTGAGAGAGCCCGAAATCTTCAGCGAGCATCTGATAGCCCAGCGCGGATTCAAGGGGGTTCAGGTCGGTGCGCTGCAAGTTCTCTACGAGCGCCATTTCCAGCCGTTCTTGGTCACTGGCTTGCCGCAGCACGACAGGCACGCGACTCAATCCGGCCATGCGCGAAGCCTCAAGGCGTCGTTCTCCAGCGATCAGAACGTATCCCTCGCCAGTCTCGGACACCGACACGATCAAAGGTTGGATCACCCCGTGCTCGACGATCGATGCTGCAAGATCTTCAAGACCATCGCCTCCGATGCTGTCGCGCGGTTGGCGAGGATTTGGCCTGATCAGGTCAATCGAGATTTGCTGAACACCCGTGCCCAGACCGGTGCCCTCGCCGGTGGGGATCAGTGCTTCCAGTCCCTTCCCTAATCCACTTTTGCGGCTCATCTTATTTCCTTGTCTCTGCTGCGACCGCATGTTGAGGTACGCCATCTTCCGCAAGCAATTCATGTGCGAATGTCTTGTAGGCGATCGCCCCTAAGGACGACGGATCATATGCTGAAATGGGGATCCCGTGCGAAGGCGCTTCGGCCAGCCGCACGGTCCTAGGTATCAAGGTATCGAAAACCTCGTCGGGAAAATGTCGCCGGACTTCATCAACGACGTCCCGCGAGAGGTTGGTGCGAGTGTCGTACATCGTGAGCAATAGTCCTCGTATGGCGAGTTCCGGATAGAGCGACATTCGAACGCGCCGCAGTGTGTGCATCAATTGTGTCAGACCTTCCAAGGCGAGATACTCGCACTGTACGGGTATGATCACGCCGTGGGTTGCGGCGAGCAGACCGTTGAGGGTTAGCAAGCCTAATGACGGCGGGCAATCGATCAGCACATAATCATAGCGGTCATTGATCTCCCCCAATACCTTGCGCAAGAGGCTCTCGCGGTCTTCGATGCTGACCAACTCAACTTGAGCCCCGGCAAGAGCCGGTGAGGATGGCAGCAGGGATAGCTTCAGGTCAGTATTGTGCAGGATGTAGTCGCTTACAGACCCACGGCCGATAATGGCGTCGTATGTTCCTCCATTGACGTTCGATCTGTTCACCCCAAGGCATGAAGTGGCGTTGGCTTGTGGATCCATATCCACAAGCAGAACGCGCATGCCAGCTTGGGCCAAGTAGGCCCCAAGATTGATGGCGGTGGTTGTCTTACCCACACCGCCCTTTTGATTGACGAGCGGGTACATTCTTGTCATAGGTTTCACTGTACCAGGGCGGTTTTGATCTCCTTCGACGTCGGAACGCTGGCGAGTCCAGCGCGGATGACTGAAACCGCCGCTAGCTGATTTGCGAAACGGGCTGCCTCCCACGGATCGCGCGTTTGGTGGAGGCGAATGAAGAAGCAAGCTGCGAAGATATCCCCCGACCCAGTGCTATCGATTTCCACAACCGGAACAGCCTCGAAGTCCCTCCGTTGCCCCCGCCAATACACACGGGCTCCATTGGCGCCTTCAGTGACGGCCAGCACACGACTGCGGCTCGCCATGCTGGCGATGATGCTCTCATCCCCGCCAACATCTTCAAGGCTCAGCACCGTCGCTTCCGCTGATTGTAGCAAGCTTGTTTCGTCGCTCCAAATGCAGGATTCAACCCTGCCACTCTCGTCCCGCGTTCGCATCCATCCTTGAGGGGTGATGCCCAGGAAGGAATACGTCTGGGTATCCACTATCAAGGGATCCACTTCTTGCGCCACGGGCGCGAGATGAATGATACCGGCGGATCGCAGGCTTTCGGGAATATCAGCCGCCGAAATTGGCAATGCGCTGCTGTGGACAATCTGGTGACGGTGCCCCGCTTCATAGGTGTTCTCGAAAACCGTGGAATCAGCGGCGGGCAAAGAAAATACACTCAAATCAGATAGTGGATTCAGATCCAGCTCAGGTCCCGATGATGTGACCATCTGCGTTCGCATACCGAGCGCGCAAGCCGTCAGACCGGCGTAGGCTGCTGTGCCGCCGAGGACCGGTCCTTCGGGGGTCTGATCTTCCGTCACGTGACCCACAATGAGATAGTCAAGTGCGCCGGGAAGACCGGCGTTGCTAGTCATCGGCGTTCAGCATCGCCAGCTTTGGTTCTTCAACTTTCACGTGGAATGATGGTTACCTTGCGCAAGTCCCTTTCGCCCACGCTTTCGGTGTAGACCTGGGGGTGATCACGTAGCTCGATGTGGATAATGCGTCGTTCGTTGGCAGGCATGGGTTCCAGCGACATGGTACGGCCGCGTTCGATGGTTTGATGTGCCAGGCGTTGCGCCAAGCGGCGAAGCTGCTGTTCGCGACGAGCACGGTAACCCTCGATGTCGATGACCAGGGCAAGAGGTTTGCGCAGCTCCTTGCCCACGATCAAGCGCGCTACGTATTGAAGAGCTGTTAGGGTTTCGCCGCGGCGCCCTATCAAAATGCTTAGATCTTTTCCACGGATGTCGACCAGCAGCGGTCGAATTCCGGAGTGAGTTGAGATTTCACCCCAGCGAGCCTGCACGTCAGCTTTAAGCCCCATGTGTTCCAGGAGCTTAGAAACTGTATCGTGGGAGACGCGTAGCGTTTCCTCATCGTCTTCAGGAGACGGCGGTTCAGCGTCGGGCGCATCATCTCGCGCTTCGCGCTTCTGCCCCCGTACGGTTAGCCGTACCCGAACCTGCCGCGATCCCAAACCAAATAAGCCCTTGCTTCCAGAGTCCAGCACTTCGACATCGAATGCTTCCTCCGGGAGGCCGAGCTCCGCAGCGCCCTTAGCAAGAGCTTCTTCGACACTCGGTGCGATAACTTCCAGTTTTGTCCTCAAATCGGACATCCAATCACCCCCGATTTGTATACCGGATTATTCCTGCTTCTTGCCCCAGGGCAAGATGTTTCGCCAGTCGATACGGCCAGTGGCGGCGTACTGGACGATTCCCAGCAGGTTCGAAACGAAGAAATAGAGCGCCAGACCGGAGGCGAAGGAGTAGGCGAGATAGCCCATCAGGAGAGGCGAGTAGATCGTCATCATCTGGCTCATCTGACCGCCTTGGCCCTCGGGCGAGGGAGGGGTCATGAGCTTGGTTTGCAGCCAAGACGAGATGACAACCAGTATGGTGAGCACGGGTATGCCAAATGAGGGCAGGAAGGGCAAGAACAAGCGTTCCGGCTGCCCCAAGTCCATCCATAAGAACTTGCTGTCGAGCGGGATCAGGGAGCTGGACACAAACGGATAGATGTGCCTTCCCAGGTCAAGCAGCTGCAATGGTGCATCGGCCAGCGCTACCCTGAACGCTTGATATAAACCGAAGATGATCGGTAGCTGGATGACCAGCGGCAGACATCCACTGAGAGGATTGATTCCTGCCTCCTGGTAGAGCTTCATGGTCTCTTCTTGCAGTTTCTGCTTGTCCTTTGCGTACTTCTTCTGCATGTCAAGCCACTTCTTGGATTTCTGCATCTCCTGCATGTTCTGGGTGCTCATCTGCTGCTTGCGCGTGAGCGGGAAGGTAATCAAGCGTATCAGGGCTGTGAAAACGATGATCGCCACTCCGAAGTTGTTTCCGAGAACATCGTAGATCAGAAGCAGAGCGTTGATCATTGGGTCAAGGATCAGTAGATCCCACATGGCAGTATTCCTATTCCCCAGCCGGGTTGAAAGACCAGCGCAAAGTACCGCTCTCGGCGATAAAGGCGCTGAGCAATACACCCGATTCAATGGACGCGACGAGTAGTGTTTCCCCTGAGATTGCGGGGCGGGTCAGCATGCGGCCTTCGAGCTGTTCTTGCCAGAGAGGCACGCCGTCTGCCGCCAGACGAACGAAGATGCCTTCCGAAGTGCTCAGGTATAGGCGCTCTCCGTCGATCACCGGAGAGGCGGTGATTGTGATTTCGTCTGCCAGGTTGTCCAGGCGCCAAAGCTCATTGCCGGTCTCCACGTCCACAGCGTAGACGACGCCCGTTACGTCAGCGAAGTAGACAGTGCCTTGATCAATCGTCGGGCTTCCCCATACCCAGCCTTCGGTCTCGAAAGCCCAAATGGGGGTTCCCCTCGCGGGATCAAGTGCAAGCAGTCCATTGCCGAATGTTCCCACGATCAGGTGGTTATCGGCAAGGGCCGGCGCCCCGGCTATGGCTGCGCTGATATCTTCGCTCCAAAGCAGGTCGCCGCTCTCTTGATCGAGCGCATAGACCTTGTGATCGAGAGATGCCAGGTACACTACTCCGTCAGCAACCGTTGGGGAGGCCCACAACGGGGATTCTGTTTCATACGACCAGGACAAATCTCGGGAGGTTAGATTGATGGCATAAAGAGTTCCATCGGCTGAAGCAACATAGGTGAGTTCTTCGTCCACGATTGGTCCGCCGAGAATGCGCCCCTGCGCTTCATCGAAGCTCCATACCAGCCTTCCATTGTCGGCGTCGAGGATGTATACAACGCCGTCAAAGCCCCCAACGACGAGTTGGCCTTCTGCTGTGAGCGCTGGGGGAGCGTAGAAGAGCTTGCTCTGATCCAGCGCCGATGGGAAGCGCCATCTCTCTTGGCCGCTTTCAAGATCTATGGCAAGTACGGCCGATGTATAGGCAACGTAAGCTCTCTCTTCATCGACCGTCAGGCCGGGCCAGCTCGAGGCGGCGATTTGCCCGCCGCCGCATCCGCTCAGCATTGAAGCCGAGAGCATGATCGCCAGCAGCGCCAACGGCCACCGAAAATGTGATGGAATGATTCGCATTGGTCTCCTATGGTACCGGGTCATAGCCGCCACGACTAAAGGGCTGGCAGCGTAAGATACGCCATGTCGTCATCAACCCTCCCTTGAGCAGGCCATACTTGGCGATTGCTTGAAACCCATAGTGCGAGCAGGTGGGTTGGAAGCGGCAGCTTCCTGACGGCAGCGCCCGGGAAATCGTTAGTTGGTAAAGTCGTATCAGTGCCAGCGCAGGCAGGCGGGCGATGTTGCCCATAGTGATTGGGATCTCACGCAAGCTGGGCTCATGATCCAGATCTTGCTCAACCTGTGCGCTCATCGTTGTTTGATTCTCTCAGCAAGCCTGACCAATCCAATAACTCACTTATCGCGCTTCGGAGCTGGTCCCACTCGGCATCCGCAGCTTCGGGGCGGGCGATAACTACCACATCCCAGCCGGAGGCAATCTCGGGCAGATGGCTGCGCAAGATTTCTCGCAGCCGGCGCTTGGCTCGGTTGCGGTGCACAGCGCTTCCGACCGATTTGGTTGCCGAAATCCCTAAGCGCGTCACCGCAAGGTCATTTCGGAGAGAGATCAGAACAGCGAGCGGGTGGGCATGGGACTTTCCCGTGCGCCGCACCCGCTTGAAGTCAATCGATCTGGTGAGCCGGTGTTTGCGCTCCATTCGCCTGGCCGGCCGTCTCTCTGTGCCTACCTCCGCATCCCGCGCAGCTGCCGATGGCGTTGCTGCCCGTCTCACTATCGCAGGAGGTGACGGCTACGCCTTCCAATTGATCTTCTTTATGTGATCGTTCATTCTCACTGAAAGACGCGAGCGGCCTTTTCTTCGTCTGCGCTTGATTACTGATCGACCGCCGCGCGTCGCCATGCGAGCCCGAAAGCCGTGCACGCGAAGTCGACGACGTTTCTTCGGTTGATAGGTGCGTTTCGGCATTTAGCTACCTTTTATGCTCCCCTTGGTTTACAACCAAGCGATTATACCGCATGCACCTAGGAGGGTCAATCTACGGAAGGAGAAAGCCAGACTGAGGATCGGGCATGGGCATGAGGCAAGGATGGGTGGTCTCGAGAAGGAGGATGAAGGGTCGGAAAAGCACATCCAGCGGCCCGACTTTACCGGTGCCAGATCTTCGCCTCGAAGGAAAGCGACCAACCCATCAAGTTGAAAACCTAGCGGCTCTCGCAGGTAAGCGATTCGCGGGCCAAAGGGCTCCCGCCGTCAGTCCTCCACGCGCTCTATCCGGGCTCCCAGCGCTTTAAGCTTCTGGTCAATTCTCTCGTAGCCGCGCTCGATCTGCATGATGTTGCGAATCCGTGAGGTTCCTTCGGCGGCCAGTGCTGCGAGCACCAAAGCCAGGCCGGCGCGGATGTCGGGACTCTCCAAGTGCTCGCCAATAAGCTTGGTCGGTCCTTGCACCACGCAGCGATGTGGATCGCAGAGAAGGATCCTAGCCCCCATGGCAACCAGCTTGTCGATGAAGAACATGCGCCCTTCGTACATCCAATCGTGGAAGAG
>DAOVIK010000159.1 GCA_030673735.1 Anaerolineae bacterium | reverse complement strand
TCCGCATTCTCGCGCATTCTGCACAGCCGCGCCATTTGCCACACTATCCACTGCCACTTACAATCGCTCGCGCCATCCGGAGGCACTACCATGACCACCGTTCACGCCTCACCCGAATACCAACTCGGAGTCAAGGATCCGCCCCCTTCGGATTATCCTTCCAAAGCATCCCCCGACAGCTTTTCGGATCGGCCTTTTGCTCCCGATTTCAAAAGCCGCCGGCAGGCGTTTCTCGATCACTGCATGCAAAATCCCGCGCCGCTCAACACAAAAGGCGCTTACTACGAGTTGGCTCGCTTGGCGGCCGGAGGCGTTCCGCACGAAGGCGTGATTCATGCCACTTTGGATTACATCGACCAGCGCAGGGATTGCGCCGACTTCTCCATCCACGCCATCCTGCGCATGCTCTTCCAGTTCAACGAACATCCGTCGCTGAGTGCTCGATTGCTCAAACATGCGCGCCGAACGGTTCTCGACTTCAAGTACTGGCCCGATGAGCCGGGGATCGATTCGCTATGCACCTGGACCGAAAACCACCAGATTCTCTTCGCCTCGGCGGCATACCTCGCGGGACAGCTATATCCCGAAGCGCCATTCACCAACAGCGGCCATACGGGAAGCGATAAGATGGCGATCAACCGGCCGAGAATTCTTCGCTGGCTGGACTTGCGCTTCCGCACAGGTTTCAGCGAGTGGCTCTCAAACGTGTACTACGACGAGGACCTCACCGCCCTGCTCAGCCTGGTAGATTTCTCTGCCGATGAGGAAATCCGGCAGCGGGCAACCATGGTCATCGACCTGCTGCTTCTCGACATCGCGCTTAACAGCTTCAAGGGCATCTTCGGCTCCACTCACGGCCGCAGCTACGAGAACAGCAAGAAGTGGGTCTCGCAGGAGGGGATCGTCGACACTTCCAAGCTGCTCTTCGGCATGGGGCAGTTCTCAGGCTTTGACAACATGAGCGCCGTGGCATTCGCCCTCAGCCCAAGCTACAAGATGCCGCCCGTAATTGCCGCCATTGCCGCGGATCACGTGCGCGAGGAGATGATCAACCGCCAGCGCATGGGAATTCGCCTCGCAGAGGCCGAGCGCTGGAACCTGGGCTTTGACAGCTTCGAGGACGGCATGAGCTATCTCACGCTCGAAGCCTATGCCCACCCGCGAACGATCGAACTGACTATGCGAATGTTTGATGCTTACAACTGGTGGGAGAACAGCTTCTTCAGCGCCTTCAAGCAATACCGGAAGCTTCTCGCCGTGCTGCGCCGCACGCGCACGCTGCGTCTCGTCGCACGGCTCTTCGAGCGGGATATCTGCCGCAACACACGCGAAGAGGTGAATACATACACCTATCGCACGCCGGACTACATGCTGAGCAGCGCGCAGGACTACCGGTCCGGCTATGGCGGCGATCAACAGAGCATCTGGCAAGCCACACTCGGACCGGATGCGGTGTGTTTCACCACCCATCCAGCCAAGCGCACCGGTCCCTCGCCCAACTATTGGACCGGCTCCGGCACGCTGCCGCGCGCCGCGCAAATCAAGAACGTAGTGATCTGCATCTACAAAGTCAGCCGCGCGCTGGCCCTCTATCAGCCCAATCGGCTGTTCCTCACCCATGCCTGGCTCCCCAAGGATCAGTTTGATGAGATCGTCGAACGCGCAGGCTGGATCTTCGCCCGTCTCGGCGAGGGATTCTTGGCCCTGCGTTCGAAGCTGCCCTACCACTGGCAGACCGATCCCGGCGAGGATCGTGGAAGAGAGGTGATTGCTCCCGGAAGGGCGAATGTGTGGATCTGCGAGCTGGGACGCAAGGCTACGGACGGTGAGTTTGGAAGCTTCATCGAGCGCATCGCCGCCGCTGAACTCACCTTTCGCGGATTAAGCGTCCGCTACCGCTCCCCCTCCCAAGGGCTCTTGCAGTTCGGCTGGAAAGGCCCCTTCCTGCAGAACGACCACGAAGTCCCAACGCATGACTACCCCCGCTACGATAACCCCTACGTGGATGCTGCCTTCCCTGCCGGGCAGGTGCACATAGAAACGGATGGGCTTGAACTTGACCTGAATTGGCAGACATTAAAACGTGATATTACGGCCCATTGAGGAACATCGTTCGGGGCACTCATCGGCCTTCATCCGGTCCCTGCAATGTCCTAGCAGGAGGATCTGCACTCGCCATTACTTTACATAAGCATAGGTTGGCCCAAACAGGAAGATAGTACGCTATCAACAGCTGATGCATACACCGTATGATGTGGCCGTGTAATCATTATCGCTGCGCGTGGCAAGATACAATCCTGATTGTGATACCCGCTATCATTCCTGTCTGATAAAGTCATCCAAGGGATAGTTGAGAGAGTTCAGATGCCGTCATGGATTGAGCGAATCCTCGCCTTGATCTGTCTGACACTGCTTATCGCGGCCTGTGCGGGTAGCGATACCCAGGTTCTGGATTTGCGCCTTCCGGAACCGCAACCAACGCCCACCCCCACCGAGCAATCCGCTCCAGAAGCCACCGACCCCACCGGTGATCCTGTTGCTACCGAAGCAACCGAGCCCGCGGCCAATCCACCAAATCTCATTCCCGCAAGCGAGCTGGTTTCGAATTGCCTCAATTTCCCTGAGGAAGCGATCACGCGTGCCAACAGCGTCGGTCTCATGCTCGGGGTCACTGAGGGACGGCCCGCGATCGAGGTCTCGCTTTTGGGGACCGATGGCAGCCTATACACGCTATCAGGACTGCTACGCACCAAACCTGCCCTGATCGTCCTCGGCGGCCTCACCTGACCACCCTATCGGAGAAGCGTGCCTTCTCTCAACGCATTGGCCTCACAGCCCTACGATTCTGAGAACACCTACGCTGACCTCGTACACTTCGTGCATGTGCTCGTCATCGAGCCGCATCCCCGCGATCCGGATCCAAGTCCTTACAGCGGAGTGGTCTGGGAAGCCCAATACAGTATTGTGCAGCAGTCACTGAACTATGGTGAACGCCAGGCCGTGGCGCTGCAGATGGAACCCCACATCGAGGGCGACCAGCTACTGCTGATCGATGATATGCCCCCGCAGTTGTTGAGCAATCCTGTTTGGTGCACGTACGGAACCGCTCCCAACAGCGCCTACCTGATCCGCCAGGATGGCATTCTCGACACCGCGCAAACCTGGTTGGATGTTGACGATATGCAGCGCGCCATCGATCGGCTGTTGGAAGCCAGCGGTTGAAGCATCGTTCGAAATTCCAACAAGACCATCACCAGCAAGACACCGTAGGGGCGTTTCACCGTTCGCCCCGTATGATATTAGCGGGGTGAAACGCCCCCCGATTCTTTGCCAAAGGATCGGACGGCCCTATGAAACGTATCGATCTGTACGTCGTTGGGGCGGGCCAGTCGTTCATCCCACAAGTTCTTAGCGGGGCGGGCCGCCCGTTTTGATTGCATTTAAACCGAACATCCACGGCGACCGTCTTCGACATAATATGTGGAAACTAGCTCTCCAGCGAGATCCGCGCGTAGAGACGTTGCATGCAACGTCTCTGCGATCTACCTCTCCAGGATGTCCAGTTCCTATATTTGGCACCTCATCGGCACGCGTAGGGGCGGCCCGCCCGTTTCATTTTCGATGTCATTCTGAGCGAAGCGAAGAATCTCGATTCTGGGCATGGACGCATCTTGCCTGTGCGAATCGAGATCCCTCGCCGATCGCCCCAGAAGTTCTTACAGGAGGGGCTCCGCGCCTCAGGATGACAGGCCTTCTCCCCCCGTGTCATTCCGAGTGAGGCTAGAAAAGCCGAGAGAGGAATCCCCATGATGTTTCTTCGGTAATCTCGCGGCCGGAGCGAGCGTGACATTGCCGCGCATCGGGGATTCCTCGCCGAAGTACGGCTCGGAATGACATAAAGGAGAGGATCCGGACTCATCGGGGCAGCACTGCCTATCCGTAGCTCTGTTAATACATGCGGATTCTTCGGAGCAATGCGATAATCGGGCCCCGACATAAAACCCGGGAGGTCCCATGAAGGTCAAGACCAAGAAGCGCCTCACGATCACCCTGGCGGTGATCGCAGCAATTGTCGTGATCGGCATCATCATCGACTTGGCCACCGCGGTGCGCCCGCAGTGGCCGCCGCTGCGCGAGGGCGATCCCGTCCCAGCGCGTCCCTCGGATGACGATCCACCCTTCCACAGGACTCCCTTCGCTCCCACGTTCGAAGCGCGCCGAACCGTCTATCTCGAGTGGGCCGCAGACCATGAAACCTCCGAGAGCCGCGGTGGAATATGGACCGACCTGGCCAAGCTTGAACTCGGCGCCACAGGCGTGAGCGATGCCGCGCTGGAGGCCGCCCTGGAGTTCGTCAACGCGCGCGAGGACACTGCCGACTTTGTGATGGCCGGACTGATGCGTCTCTACTACCTCTACGGTGAAACTGACCTGCTAAGCGAAGAACAGAAGACCGCGCTGCGCCAGGCTTTTCAGGATTTCTACTACTGGCTCGATGAGCCCAATCAAACCTATATGGAACTATGGACCGAGAACCATCAGATTCTTTCCTACAGTTCACAATTCCTCGCTGGGCAACTTCTCCCTGATGAGACCTTCTCCAACAACGGCCAAAGCGGCAACTGGCATATACAGACCGGGCGCGAGCGCTTGATGCGCTGGATCGATTGGCGGGCTCGCACGGGCATGGCGGAGTGGGATTCGATCACCTACTACCGCATGGACATCGCCGCCCTGCTCAACCTGATGGATTTTGCGCGGGATCCGGAAGTTTCACAGAAGGCGGCCATGATGGTCGATCTGCTTCTCTTTGACATTGCTGTGGATTCGTACTACGGCCAGTATGGCACCTCGCACGGCCGCGTCACGGCAAGCAGCATCACGAGCGCCGCCGGCGACAGTATGCTCACGCTGCAAGCCCTGGTTTGGGGTGTGGGCCGCT
>DAOVIK010000032.1 GCA_030673735.1 Anaerolineae bacterium | reverse complement strand
GACGAGGTGCAGCGCGCGCCGAATGGCAAGGCCGACTACACGTGGGCGAAGAAGATCGTGCTGGAGTTGCTGGATGAGATGCAATCTCGAGGGATGGAGGGAGAAGATGGCGGAGAGCAGAAAGCGCCTGTTTGAGAGCGACCGCCGCATGGAAGTGAAGATGCGCATTGCGGCGTCGAAGATTGGGGCTACTACCAAAGCGCCGCCTATGGTATTCAGGCCAGGGGATTTCAGGCCCAACGTCATCGGGCGTCTGATCGAGAGAGTGCGTCAGCTGTGACAAGTAGTAAACCGCGGCCAGCGTTTGCTGGGGCATTGCGAGAAGCATTCGGTGACCGCCTTCGAGAGGGAGTACCTCTGGCGCCATACACATCGGCGCGGATTGGAGGTCCGGCAGAGTTCTTGCTGGAGGTCCGATCAGCCGAGGAACTTGCTGAAGCGGTGGCTCATCTCTGGAGTGCGAATGTGCTGTTTCGCATTATTGGCGGTGGCTCGAATGTGCTGATTGCCGATGCAGGAGTGCAAGGAGTGATCGTCCTTAGCCAGGCGCGTGCCGTGAGTTTCGAAACACAGTCTGATGATTTGAGTGTAGCAGCCGAATCAGGCGCTGCCTTCGGATCGGTAGCACGCAGAGCAGTGGACCGGGGGCTCGGGGGCTTGGAGTGGGCGACAACCATTCCTGGAACCATCGGGGGGGCGGTTGTCGGCAACGCAGGGGCGCACGGAAACGACGTCGCTGGGTGGTTGATCGTGGCCGAGATCTTGCAACATGAGGGGGGAAAGGAATACTGGTCGGCTGAGCGATTGGAATACGCCTATCGCGATAGCTGGCTTAAACGAAATCCAGGAGAGGCAGTGGTGCTCTCGGCAACCTTTCGATTGGAGCAATCTACTAAGGAGCAGGCCAAGGCACGCGCATCCGAGTACGGTGCATTTCGGAAGCGGACGCAACCGCCGGGTGCCAGTTGGGGCTCGATGTTCAAGAATCCGCCTGGAGATCATGCGGGTCGATTGATTGAGGACGCCGGGTTGAAGGGAATGCGACGCGGTGACATTCAGATCAGTGAGCAGCACGCCAACTTCTTCATCAATTTGGGAGATGGGACGGCAGAGGATGCCTGGAAGCTGATCGAAGCAGCTAGGCGTGCGGTAGCCAAGCAGTTCGGAATCGAGCTTGAAACCGAAATCGAGCTGCTGGGGAATTGGGAGCCCACGAGCGAGCAGGCTGAGAATGCGGAAGGAGGCCGGGCTTGAGCGACAAGATGACCGTCGGCGTGATCTTCGGGGGACGATCCGGGGAGCATGAGATCTCATTGATGTCCGCTACCTCGGTCGTGGATGCACTCGATCCGGCGAAGTACGACATCATCCAGATCGGCATCACCCATGACGGACGCTGGCTTTCGGGCCCGGCTGCCCTGCCAGCATTCAAGCAAGGACAGGTAGAAGACCTGG
This sequence comes from Anaerolineae bacterium, assembly GCA_030673735.1. Lineage (GTDB taxonomy): Bacteria > Chloroflexota > Anaerolineae > Anaerolineales > E44-bin32 > W1033. The sequence continues at coordinate 8,851 of DAOVIK010000032.1, read as the reverse complement.
AGCCGGTAGCGATATTCGCTGAGCCGGGCAGAGATGGTCTTTACCGTGGTGTCGACGGTCTCGAATTGTCGCTTCTTCACAAGCTCGATGTGGTTTTCCCGGTGTTGCACGGAACGTTTGGCGAGGATGGAACTCTGCAAGGGATGCTCGAAATGGCTGAGATTGCCTACGTGGGCGCGGGTGTCCTGGCATCCTCCATCGCAATGGACAAAGGCGTATTCAAGACACTGATGCGTGAGCATCATATTCCGGTGGTGGATTTCATCATCCTGAATTCCATTTATGTTGAGCGGGACATCGATGAGTGCATCCGCCGGGCCGAAGCATTGGCGGAATACCCACTGTTCACGAAACCAGCAAACATGGGGTCATCGGTCGGCGTCAGCAAGGCCAAGGATCGCAAAGAGCTCGAGCAGGGATTGCGCTTGGCGGCGAAGTACGACAGGCGACTGCTCGTTGAGCGTGGTGTGGATGCGCGAGAGATCGAAGTCAGTGTCCTGGGGAACGAAGAGCCCGAGGCTTCGATAACTGGAGAGATCGTGCCCGGGGATGAATTCTATTCCTACGAGGCCAAGTACATCGATGACACCTCCGAGCTGTTTATCCCCGCTCCCATTGATGAGGAGACGAGTGAGGAGATTCGCCGGCTTGCGGTGGAGGCCTTCAAGGCAATCGATGGAGCAGGGATGGCACGCGCCGATTTCTTGCTCGAACGGGACACGAATCGCATCTTCATGAACGAGCTAAATACGATCCCTGGGTTCACGAAGATCAGCATGTATCCCAAGCTCTGGGATGCGAGCGGTTTGGATTATCCAGCGCTGATGGATCGGTTGATCGAACTGGCGTTGGAGCGCAGGGCGCAGTGCGATCAGCTAGTGCGGCGCTATGGGACAGGTGAATGACGGTCAATCGGCAATCGCTGAAGGGAAGGATCCCGAAAGGTGGGCAGTCTAGCGGCAGCCGAGTTCGAATGGCGCATAAGACTGGCTCAAAGAAACGCGGGTCTTCTCGCAAATCACAACGGCGACAACGTCCCAAGCGGCGCTACGACATCTTGCTGCCGGCTGCCGCGGGAGCCGAAGTACGGCTGCCGGCGATTCCGCAGCTGCGTGTTGGAGCGCGGTTGCTGACGGCATGGCTTCTGGCGGGCGTCTTGTGGGCCGGATATTCCCTGCTGACCGGATCGGCATTCCGTGTTGATCAGCCGGAGGTACACGGCGCTGAGTTCATGAGCGAAGCACATGTGCGCTCCATCGCCGCAGTCGATGACACAGTCGTCTTCTTCGTTGATCCAGAGCAGATTGCCGAGAGCTTGTATGCCTATGCGGAGATCAGCGCAGTGGAAGTTGCGGTGGAATGGCCCAACAAGGTTGTGATCCATCTGGTGGAGCGGAAGCCTATTGTTGCCTGGGACGATGGAGGGCGAAGGTGGTGGCTTTGCGCAGATGGCGTAGCGATCCTTGAGCGAGAAGTTCGGCCAGGATTGGTACAGATCATTGCCGATGAGCCTACGCTGCAAATCCAGGATGATCCTCTGGCGCAAGTGATCGATCCTGAAGTGCTCCGAAGCGCAGTGGCATTGAGGACGCTGCTCCCGGAGATTGGGAGCTTGCGATTCGAGCGTGATAGAGGCTTGGTTCTAGATGACAGTCGAGGGTGGACGGCCTACTTTGGAGCTGAGGGCGATATGGCCCAGAAGGTGCGCGTATACATCCGCGTCAGCGAATGGCTGCAGGAGCATGCGGTGCGAGCTTCCATGGTAAGCATGCTGGATCCAAGCTCACCCTACTACACCTTGGCGAGGTAGCGGTATTGGACACAACGGTTGGCAATGAGGATTCGATATACGTAGGCATTGACGTGGGCACGAGCAAGGTCTGTGTCCTGGTCGGACATCCTGATGCCGCGGAACGTATGCGGGTGATCGGGGTGGGGATTGTGCCTTCGTTGGGCATGCGCAAGGGTGGTGTCACCAATTTGGAGAGCCTTGCGCGCGCCATCGAGGCGGCCAAGGACAAGGCTGAGCGCACATCGGGCTATGAGATTACCTCCGCCCTGGTCTCACTATCGGGGCCTCAGATATCTTCGCTCAACAGCCAGGGGATGGTGGGAGTAACTGGACAGACGATTGACTATGGGGATGTGGTGAGGGCGATTGAATCGGCGCGCTCAATTACCTTGCCTCACAACAAGCATATCGTGCATGTGATTCCGCGCGGCTTCGTGGTGGATGGCCAGGAGGGTATCAAATCCGCTATCGGGATGCATGGCTATCGCCTCGAAGTCGAAACGCACATCGTCACCGCCGGAGCTACCTCGTTGCAGAACTTGGAGATGTGTGTCGATGCCGCCGGGATCGAAGTCGATGGCTGGGTGCTCGGATCGCTGGCATCCGCCGAGACAGTCCTTACGGATACCGAGCGCGAGATGGGCGTCGTGGTTTGCGATATTGGGGGTGGGACGTGTGACCTGGCTATCTTCATTGAAAGCTCGGTTTTCCATACAGCCGTCACTCCGGTGGGTGGTGATCATCTCACTAACGACATTGTTCAGGGCCTTCATCTTCCGCAAGAAAGCGCTGAATTGGTCAAGCAGAAGCATGGACATGCGCGGCTGGAGGATATCGATCCTCAGCAGGCGTTCGCCGTTCGTCCATTCGGGCATGATCGTCCGCTGTATTTCAGTCAGGCTGATTTGGTGTCCATCATCGAGCCGCGCATAGAGGAAATCTTCATCCTTGTTCGGCAGGAGATCAAACGTGCCGCCTGTGATGGCCTACTGCCGGCAGGGTTGGTGCTTACCGGAGGTACGTCCCTCCTGCCTGGAATTCGTGAGATTGCCAGCAACGTGCTGCAGCTTCCGGTTAGGTTGGGTCAGGCAGAGGATTTTCGTGGCTTGGTGGACAAACTGCAGACCCCAGCATACTCGGCAAGCATCGGATTGCTTCAATGGGCCCGCATGCTTGAACAGCACGATGCACTGGATCACCGGTCATATAGCACGGTCGCTTGGCCGAAACTTGGATTTCGCAAGGCGGTTGAGTTCCTAAACCGTCTGCTCCCTGGATAGAGGGCAAGCTTATGTGGCCCGGAAGAAGCGGGGCTGCTCGCAGGAAACTAACGATCATTTGAGGAGGAGAAGTCATGAGCGCAGCACCAAGTACGGAATCGTTCGCACGTATCAAGGTCGTCGGGGTTGGCGGCGGTGGCAGCAATGCTGTCAATCGCATGATCGAAGAAGGCCTTGCGGGCATTGAGTTCGTCGCAGTGAACACCGATGCCCAGGCTCTTCTGCTTTCCAACGCTTCCACTCGCGTCCGCATTGGCGATAAGTTGACGCGCGGATTGGGTGCAGGGGGCATCTCGGAGATCGGCTGGAAAGCGGCCGAGGAATCGCGCGATGATCTCCATGGAGTGCTAGTGGGCAGTGACATGGTGTTCATTACCGCCGGACTTGGCGGTGGAACCGGCACCGGCGCGGCGCCGATCATCGCCCAGATATCCAAGGAGATCGGAGCGCTCACCATCGGGGTAGTGACGCGCCCGTTCACCTTCGAAGGTGCTCCTCGAGCTGAAACGGCTATTGGCGGCATCGCCAATCTCAAGGAGCATGTCGACACGCTGATCGTCATTCCCAACGATCGCCTGCTCCAACTCTCAGATCGACGTGCCAGCCTGTACGAATCCTTCAAGATCGCTGACGACGTCCTGCTTCAGGGAATCCAAGGGATCAGTGAACTGATCACCGTTCCCGGATTGATCAACTTGGATTTCGCCGATGTCCGCACGATCATGAAAGAGGGTGGTGCGGCATTGATGGCAGTAGGCAAGGCCTCTGGCGAGGATCGCGCTCGCGTTGCGGCCGAACAGGCAATCTCGAGCCAGCTGCTCGATATCACCATCGACGGGGCGCGGGGCATCCTGTTCAACATCACTGGAGGCAATGATCTCGGCTTGCACGACGTCGATCAAGCGGCTGCGATCATCAAGGAGACAGCGCACCCCGATGTGAATTTGATCTTTGGCGCGGTCATAGATCCGAGCATGGGCGATGAGATGCGCATCACCGTGATCGCTACAGGATTTGATCAACCGATTGGGGGACGACGACCCCATCGGCGTGTGCTACGGCGAGAGAGAGTGCAATCCGCACCACAAGAAGTCCAAAGCGTTGCAGAGTCAATCTTCGAGCCTGCTTCGTTTGATATCAAGGACGTCGACTTGCCTACATTCTTGCGACGCCGCTAATTCAACTAAGCGGAGTACGTCCTTCGCGGACAAACCTCTTCTTTCGCCGTAGCACTATCACTGCCTGGTGCTCTGGCAGATATGCAACAGCGACAAACCGGTGCTGGAATCCTCCTCCCGGCGCCGGTTTATCGCGTCTCGGCAGCAGGTACAAATATCCCACCCTTTGCTCAGCGATTTAGTTCTGCAACGCTTGCTTGCTCGCGCAGGCTTGTGCTACAATTCGCTCTCGATTCCCTGAGATATGGGTGCAGGGTAACAGGGAAACACACATCTGGCGTCGAACGACTGTTCGAATTCGAGAGTTCAATGCATTGCCCATATTGCCAAAGCAAGCGCACGCGCGTGATTGATACCTCTCGCGATACTCGCGGAGGTGTCCGTCGCAGGCGCGTGTGCCTTGGATGTGAGCAACGCTTCAGCACTTACGAGCGAGCGGTTCTTGCCTCTCCGATGGTGGTCAAGGAAGATGGGACACGGGAGGAATTCGATCGCGATAAGCTCATGCACGGGATCAAGATTGCCTGCGCAAAGCGGCCGGTTCCGGCTGCCGATATCGAACGGCTCGTTGGAGAGGTCGAATCCGCGCTTCAATCGATGGGCAAGCCCGAGATTTCCTCTCGGGTTGTAGGAGATATGGTCATCGCCGGTCTCAAGGAAATGGATCAGATCGCGTACATACGATACGCGATCGTTTACTTGGGCCTAGACGATTTGGATGCCATCCGCAGTGAGATGGATCAACTGTTAGACATCTGATATCAGTCGTTTCATCGCGGCATCGTTGGGGGATCACTTGCCACAGGATGCTCATCATCACAGCCAGGTATTGTGAGGTTGCCATGTTGGAAACAGATGAATCCAAGGTTCGGGCGCAGGACCAAGACGAGAGGGAAACCACCCTCCCGCCTCTTCCTGAAGGAGCGCAGCCTGTTGAGCTGACCGACAACGCTCGGACTGTGCTGGTGAAGCGCTACTTGCGGCGTGGAGAGGAGGGCCAGCCGCTCGAGACTGTGGAGAACATGTTCTGGCGGGTGGCGTATCACGTCGCACTTGCCGAGAAGGTATGGGATGGCGACGTTCTCGAATCTGCGAAAGCCTTCTACCACCTCTTGACCAGCAAACGCTTTTTGCCAAATTCGCCCACGTTTACCGGTGCGGGCACACCACTTGGACAGCTCGCTGCTTGCTTTGTTCTGCCCATTTCGGATGATATGGGCCGAGAGCCTTCGGGCATTTTCCAGACATTGAGGAACGCCGCTCTGATACAACAAACTGGCGGCGGCAACGGATTTTCGTTCAGCGGATTGCGTCCCCGCGGCGCGTTGGTACGATCTTCCTCGGGCGAGGCGACTGGGCCGGTGGGTTTTCTGCGCGTCTATGATCGGGCTTTTGCTGAGATCGCTCAAGGAGGCACGCGCCGTGGCGCCAATATGGCGGTGCTGCGGGTGGACCATCCCGATATTCGAGAGTTCATCACCTGCAAGGTGGACGAAAACCAAATCACGAATTTCAACATCTCTGTTGGTGTCACGGATAGTTTCATGCAAGCCGTGCGCGACGACGAGACGTACGATCTGATCGCGCCCCACACGGGGGCGGTTGTGGAGACCGTGCGTGCGCGTGAGGTGTTTGGGCTCATCGTCGAGCAGGCGCATTTCAATGGCGAGCCCGGCGTCCTCTTCATCGATACTGCCAACCGGTCCAATCCTGTTCCCCACCTCTACGATCTCGAGGCCACAAATCCTTGTGGTGAGCAATGGCTCGGCCCGTATGAAAGCTGTTGCTTGGGATCTATCAATTTGGCGCAGCACAGTGGTCCAAATGGATCCATCGATTGGGAAGGACTGCGAGAATCGATCGTATTGAGCACGCGCTTCTTGGACGATGTAATCGAGGTGAATGCCTTTGTTCCCGCAGTCCCTCAGATCCGGGAGGTTGCTCACAGTGCGCGGCGCATCGGACTGGGGATCATGGGATTGGCCGATTTGCTGTATCACATGGGCGTACGCTATGGCTCAGCAGAGGCTCAGGATCTCGCTGGGCAGGTTATGGAATTCATTCGCTATCACAGCATGCTAACCAGTATAGAACTCGCGAGACAGCGTGGCTCTTTCTCGGTTATCAAAGGCAGCATCTATGATCCCGAGGATTTGAATTGGCAACCACCGAAAGCGCTGGCACCCGCTGAGCGAGATTTCAGGCGGCCGAAGATCGACTGGGAGCATGTAGTGACCGGCCTGCGGGAGCATGGCATTCGCAACGCGGCGCAAACAACTGTCGCACCCACAGGAACCATTGCCACTGTGGCAGGCTGCGAGGGCTACGGATGCGAGCCTGTGTTCGCGCTGGCTTACATTCGTCATGTGGATGACAACGGCCGGGATCTGAGGCTCACATACACCAGCCCATCCTTCGAGAATGCGTTAATGGCGATCGGAACAGATGAGTCCGATCGGGAGAGCATTGTTCAACAGGTCATGACCATGGGCTCGTGCCAATTGGCGGAGCAAGTACCTGACGAATTGCGTCAGGTATTCGTGGTCTCACAGGATGTCCGTGTTGAAGAGCATGTTCGGATGCAGGCTGCGCTGCAATCCTTCGTCGACAATAGCATGAGCAAGACGATCAACTTCCCCAAGGATGCCTCCCACGAGGACGTGGCCAAGGCGTACATGCTGGCGTGGGAGCTGGGCTGCAAAGGCCTGACGGTATACGTCACAGGCTCGCGCAAACGGGTTGTCTTGGAAACGAAGGACACCGCCACCGGGCAGTCGCCGGTGAGCAGTGAAGTGGTTCAGTTGCCCATGTGGCAGGAGATGCGCCGGCCTCGGCCTCAGCGGCTTGAAGGCTGCACTTACCAGATCAACACGCCGGTCGGCAAGGCATTCGTAACCATCAACGAGAAAGATGGAAACCAGCCATTCGAGGTGTTCATCACCACCGCAAAGGCGGGCTCCGAGACCGCGGCGGTGAGTGAAGCCATCGGCAGGATGATTTCCTATGCGCTGCGTGTCGCATCGCCCGTTCCGCCGCGGCAAAGAATGGGAGATGTGGTTCGCCAGCTTGCGGGCATCGGCGGCGGACGGCCGTTGGGCTTCGGACCGAACAGGGTCCTCTCGCTGCCGGATGGACTGGCGCAGGCCTTGGCGGCTTACCTTGGGAACACGCCGCAAAACGCCTCGCAGAGGACCGATCCCGGAGATGATCAACTCTCCATGCGCATCGGTGACCTTTGCGCCGAGTGTGGAGCCCCTGCGGTAGTCAATGAGGAAGGTTGCCGCAAATGCTATAGCTGCGGCTTCAGCGAGTGTTAGCATTCGCCTCCTTCCCAGATTCTGAGTTCACAATTCGAATCGTGTGAAGCGCTCCTTGTTTCGATAACCTAAGCAGGAAGGATGAGCGCCATGGCGAAGTACTTTGTCCTCGTTGCCGGCAATATCGGCGCAGGCAAGACGTCTCTCACCGAGCGCCTGGGCGAGCATCTGGATTGGGAAGCTGCCTACGAGTCTGTGGTTGACAATCCGTATCTCTCGGACTTCTACCAGGACATGCGGCAATGGGCGTTTCATCTTCAGGTATTCTTTCTGGGACATCGGGCCGAACAACACCTGGCACTGGCGCGCGCTCCGAATTCCGCCATCATTGATCGCTCCATCTACGAGGACGCGGAAATCTTCGCTCGTGCAGCGCTGAAGCTGGGGACCATCACGGAGCGAGATTACTATACATACCGCAAGATATTCGACCTGGTCATTGCTACATTGCCTTCTCCCGATCTGTTGCTCTATCTTCGCACTCCGGTTTCCGTGTTGATGGAGCGCATCAGAGCTCGGGGGCGTGACATGGAGAAGGGCATCACCACCGATTATCTGAATCTGCTTGATTCGTTCTACGAGGAATGGATCGCACGTTTTGATCTTTGCCCGGTGCTAAAGATTCCTCCTGTAAAGACCAAGCCGCCTGAAGTTTTGGATTTCGTACACAAACCCCGCCATTTGGAAATTGTCATAAGCCATATCATCGAAAAGCTAGCCGGCAAAGAGGAAATCAAATTCCCCGTGAATAATGGCTGAACCGTTTCATTTAGCTTCGAATCCCAGCCGGGATTGATATCCACTCCCACTCATCCGTAATTTACACGCGTTTTACACTCTTACTACATGCCTTTTGCTCATCGGCCGCAGAATCAGAGTAAATGAGGTACCAAGGAGGATCGCAATGTTGAGCAAAACCGGAAAGGCACTTCTTATAGGGCTAGCGCTATCGTTGGTCTTCACGGGCGTTGCGTACGCGCAGGAAGAAACCCCTGAAGCGAGGATCAAGGTAGCGGGCACGATTACGGCTGTAGACCCCTCGGCAAGGACGTTCGGGCTTCAGGGTCGCGATGGTGAAAGCTACGTCTTCTACGTTACTTCCGAGACGCGCTTCTTCAGTCGGGACGGATCGATCAATTCTCTTGAGGATCTTGAACCTCGGATGAGGGCCGTGGTCGTTGCGATTCGCAACGATGCGGGACGCCTACAAGCAGTTGCAGTGGGCGCTGCTGCGCCACAACCCAAGCCTGATCTCACGCGCTACCAAGGCACGGTGACCGATGT
>DAOVIK010000221.1 GCA_030673735.1 Anaerolineae bacterium | reverse complement strand
GAGAAAGAGATACTCGTTCACGACTGTGGAAGGAGGCAAGAGGCTTTGACGCGTGAAGGTCTGTCCCACCACTCCATACCATGCGAACGCAACTGCTGCCCACAGGCTGTCGCGCCCGAATTGCGCCATGCCTGCCTTGCGAAATGTTCGCTGCTGCACAATCAAGCCGGCGCAGGCGAGGATCGCCGATGGGACACCAAGAACATAGCGCGTCCAAACATCGGCTACATCCATCAGTACGCGTTCTCCAGGATAGCGCCCCTTTAGAATGAACAAACCGAAGGCCCAGATTGTGATCATTAGCAGCGGTATCAGCAAGCTTAGCCGCCGCGCACGCTCATTCGGCGCAATCAATAGAGATCCAAAGACAGCCAGCGATGTAAACGAAAATACCAGAAGGGAAAGAAGAAGAGTTCCCCAAGGCATGGTAGCTTCCTCTTGCCCCGGGAGCATGTGTAGGAATTGAAACATCTCCAACCACTCGTGCACGCCATGAATGAAGCCGAAAGCGGCCAATGGACCTAGCGCGCCGCGCAAATTGGACTCGGAACTACGTCCCATTTCCAGCATGATCGCCAGACCCATGCTGAAGAAGGCCAAGCCATACATGAAGAATAGGATCGTGATATACCTGGCGTCCATGTACCGTTCCTTAGCCCGGTCGGATCAATTCACGTGCCCCGCGTTCCGCCAATACGCTGCATACTGGTTTCATTTCTCAAAGCATAGCACACTCAAGCCGCCAGATGCTCTCTCGACCTCGCAGCTAATACGCATCATGACCCTCCCGGGTCATGATTGCTCTATCGGCTGCTCATGATGCGGCCTCATTACCGTCTTAATTGGGCCCCACAACTGCGGCAATAGCGATCGCTGGCGCCGGCTTGACGACCACAAGCATGGCAGAAGACCGTTGCCGCATCGATGTGGTCCTCCAAGTGGGGGCGCTTCTTGGGTCGTTGTCTTCGACGCTGGCGCGTTGTTGGCTCACGTGCGCGCCAAAACCTTACCAGCATGAATCCGCCGATAATGATCAGAACCCCGACAAGCCCTACCCCCAGCCAAGTCAAGATTACGGACAAATCGGCCGTTTCGCCTTCCGTTGTCTCAGGCCTGCTCAGAGGAGGTACCTGCTGAATGAGATCCACAGTCAATCCTGACTGCTCACGAACATAGCTCAGTTGAATGTGAGCCGTCGAGTCGGCGTTCAGGCCACCCATCGAGCCGGAATAGTAATTCAAACCATACAAGCCGGGTCCTTCTGCGTCCGGCGTGGGTTCGATCGTCGGTTCTTCTGAACCTACAGGCTGCTGGAACTCATAGCTGAATTCACCTACATCCAAGCCGCCGGGCCAATCGAAGGTGAAATTTCGAAGACTGCCCTCGACTTCAAGCTCGGCATAATACTCCACACGAGCTTCCGAGGTTGACGCTTGCAGCGTAATGATCACCCAATCTCCCGCTTCTTCCGACGAGAAGGGCGTGATGAACAGGCTTCCCTCATTATCAGAGACAGCAACCGCATGCGGGGCACCAACATCTGCTGGGATGGGAACGCTCACCAACGCCGGGAGCTCCGTTGTGTCCGCCAAGGAGATACGGTAGATCACCAGCATGGCCTGGCTATCGAACTCCGGCCAGAACACGACCTCCAGACTCTCTACGACAGGTTGGCCTTGCGCAGCTACGCCGCTGGCGCCTAGCGCGCATAGCAAGGCAGCAGCCACGACTTGGCCTGAAACTCGCATCCATTTCGTTTTCATAGCAAGATCATTTTAACGGCAACCAACCAGCAGAGATAGTGTCGTTTTTCATACTCGAAACCCCCAAGTAAGTGTGGGACCGAAGTAAACCCGGAAAGCCAAATTCCTCAGGTTATAATGTCCCGCATGTCCGACGCCTCACTTCCGCCGCCAATATTGGTTCAAGCGCAAAACATGGTGCCGCGCCTTGCAGACGAGCTATCAGCGCAGCCCATCGTTGCCATTGATACCGAAGCTAACAGCCTTTACGCCTATAAGGAGAGGGTGTGCCTGATCCAGTTCTCCATCCCCGGCAAGGACTACTTAGTTGACCCACTCGCAATTCCAGATCTCGAGCCCCTCAGAGAGGTGCTCGCCTCAAGCAAAACCGAAAAGGTACTCCATGGCGCGGAATATGACGTGATCGGCCTCAAGCGCGATTTTAGCTTCCGTCTACGCAATCTGTTCGACACGCGCATGGCCATTCGCACGTTGGGCAGGGAGGACGCCAGTCTCCAGAAACTTCTCGCGACGGAATTCGGAGTGCGCCTCAGCAAACGCTATCAGCGCGCGAATTGGGGCAAGCGCCCGTTGACTCCCGAGCTTCTCAATTACGCTCGCTTGGATACGCATTACCTCTTGCCGCTGCGAGAGCGTCTCGATTCCGCCCTGCACCAAGCCGGACGATGGGAAGAGAACGCCGAGGCTTGTGCCTATGTCACTTCGCTGCAGCCCCCCATCAACAGCTTCGATGCACAGGGCTTCTGGCAAATCCACAACGCTCGCAAGCTCAACCCAAAACGCGCGGCGGTATTGCGTGAACTGTGGTCCTTCCGTGATGGTCTCGCGCGCGAGCGGGATGTTCCGCTGTTTAAGATCCTTGAGGATAAGGTCTTGTTTGCTATTGCCCAGGCAATGCCTCGAGATCAATAGGGATTGAGCAACGTTCCCGGTTTGTCGCCGGGACACCAACGCCGATTTGGCCGGCCACTGCTTGAGGTTGTCGAACGTGGATCCAAGGCACCTCCTGCACATCCCCCACGCCGGAAGCGCACTTCCGACGCCATCCTCTCGCGCTTCGACCGTTTGCGTCAATGGCGCAAGCAGGTTGCCGAAAAACGAGGCCTACCTTCTGACATCATCTTGCCACGCGATATGCTCTGGGGGATCGCGCATCAGGCGCCCAAGAATATCAAAGACCTTCGCAAGGTCCTCAGCCCTCTGGAATGGCGCTGCAAGAGGTATGGCAAAGAGATACTCGCCTTGCTGAAGAGCTAGCGGATACGTGAGTTCAAAGCTCAGAGAACAGCCATCCGATGAAACGAGGGGCAAATGAAAGTCACGTTCCACGGCGCGGCACGCACAGTAACAGGTTCGCGACATCTAATCAGCGTGGATAAGCACAAGCTGTTGCTTGATTGTGGATTGTTCCAAGGACGGCGCAAGGAAACCAGATCTCGCAACTTGAACTTCCCCTTTGATCCCGCAAGCATCGACGCCGTCATCCTTTCCCATGCCCACATCGATCACTGCGGCAACATTCCCAATCTTGTACGCCGCGGTTTTAAAGGACCCATTCACGCTACTCATGCAACCACACATCTCGCCGACATCATGCTACGCGATTCGGGACATATCCATGAATCTGATGCGGCCTTCCTTAACAAGAAGCGCGCCCGGCAGGGCAAGCCACTCATCGAGCCGCTCTACACCAAGGAACACGCCGCAATAGCGGCCAAGCAGCTTGTGGACCAAGCCTATGATGAACCCTTTGAAGTTGTTCCGGGAGTCTCCGCAAGACTGCTTGAGCAGTATGAGCTCAACGGCCACACGGCACTGTCGCTGATGAAAAAGCTTGAGCGGGTGAGAATCGTTTTTGTATCCTCACTTGCGAAGGAGATCGTTGAGCGCATGGGGATGATACCCGCCGAGAGTCTTGATCAAGCGCTACGGGTGGCGGGGTC
>DAOVIK010000218.1 GCA_030673735.1 Anaerolineae bacterium | reverse complement strand
ACTGATCTTTGTTATTTCCTCGATCGCCGAGCTTGGTCGTGCGCCATTCGACCTACTAGAGGCCGAATCGGAGCTTGTGGCTGGCTTCAATACAGAATACACAGGCATCAAGTGGGGCATGTTCTTCGCCTCCGAATTCCTTCATGGTCTGGCCGTCGCCGCGTTGACGAGCGCCATCTTCCTCGGCGGCTGGCAAGGACCCGGCGCCGAAACCCGTCCCTTGCTGGGGATGGCCTATTTCGTTGTGAAGACCCTCGTGGTTTATTTCGGTGTTACTCTGTTGCGCTTCTCGATGCCGCGTGTGCGCATCGATCAGCTGCTGGATTTGAATTGGAAGTTCCTCACGCCCCTGGCGCTGGCGGCGGTGAGCGTCACCGCAGTGGTCGATAAGCTCGTAGAAGTGCTGAGCTTGAATCGCATAGCCGTGCATGTGGCTGCCAACGCAGGTTTGCTGCTGTTTACGTTCGTGGCTCTGGGAGTGCGAGCGCGCGTGCTTCGCCGCAGGTTCGAAAGTGAGCAGATACAACAGGCGGCTGCGGCCGCAGATTAGGAACGCTGCAGTGAGAGAAGGATAGTATGACAATCGCCCAGATCATATTCATCGCTATCTCAGCGATTACCGTGATCGCCTCGATCCTTGTGGTGGCAAGTCGAAATCTGGTCCACGCTGCGCTGTGGCTGGTTCTGTCTTTGGCGGGCGTGGCGGTTCTTTTCGTGCTGCTGCAGGCCAGCTTTCTGGCAGTTGTGCAGGTTGTGATCTACATTGGCGCCATCGCCATCCTGATCATCTTCGCCGTGATGCTCACGCGTCGCGTCATGCGCGAGACCAAGCCGCAGGTCAATCGATACTGGTGGATTGGCGCGCTGGCGGCCTTGCTGCTTTTCGTTACCCTGGTGGTGATACTCAACCAGGTTCCATCCGCTGCAAGCAGTGTCAGCGAGCTGCCGCTGCCGGAAGAAGATCTGCTCAGCATGCTGGGAACCGCACTGGTTGATGTGGACGGCTTCGTGCTGCCCTTCGAGGTGGCGTCTGTGCTTCTGTTGGCGGCCCTGATTGGATCGCTTGTCATCGCTCGTCCGATCAAACTTGATGCCGAGGAAGGGGACGAAGCATGATCCCCCTATCGTGGTATCTCATCGTCGCTGCGGCGATCTTCTGCATCGGCATCTACGGGGTGTTGGCCCGCAAGAATGCCGTCGGCATCCTGATGGGGATCGAGCTGATGCTCAACGCGGTGATCTTGAACTTGGTGGCTTTTTGGCGCTACCTGACGCCCTCGCTGATAGGCGGCCAAGCATTCGCTGTGATCGTGTTTGCCGTGGCGGCTTCAGAGGCTGCAGTAGGCTTGGCGCTGATCATCTCGATCTATCGCCGGCACTCAACCGTAGTTGCCGACGAGATCAACATGCTGAAGTGGTAGGCGGAGCATAATGCGACCTGAACTCCTCACTTTCCTCATTCCCCTTCCGCCCGTCGTGGCTTTCACTGTGATTGTGCTGCTGACCAATCGCAATAATCGCCTCAGCCATAGGCTCGCAGTGGGCGCCATGGTGGTTTCCTGGGGTCTGGCGATGGCGGTGTTTTTCCAAGCGGTCACAAAGGGAGATCTGGGGCACTACCCCATCGCCGCCTCGATCCCCTGGCTGCCGACAGGCGAAACGGTCCTCAATCTTGGCATCCTGATCGATCCTCTCAGCGCGGTCACGCTCTTCTTCGTGGCGTGGACATGCCTGGCGATTTTCCTCTACAGTGTGGGCTACCACAATTTCGGCAAGCCGCGCGATCCGAAAGACCGTCCGGGATTGCCTCCGCGCGCGGGCGGGATCGAGCCGATGTATGCTCGTTTCTTCGCCTTCATCTCGCTCTTTGCATTCGGCATGCTCACGCTGGTGGTCTCCGACAACTTACTCCTGCTGTTCGTCGGCTGGGAGATCATGGGTTTGTGCTCATACTTGCTGATTGGCTTCTGGTATGGCAAGGACTCCGCCAAACGGGCAATGGTCAAGGCATTCATCACCACGCGTGTGGGCGACGTGTTCATGCTGTTGGGCATTGCCTATCTGTATTCGGCGACGGGCACCCTGAATTATCGAGAAATCCTCTTTGACGAGCACGTGCTGCAGGCACTGGCGCAGATGCCCTCTGTGATCGAAGGTCTGTCGGCGGGAGGGCTGATCGGCCTGCTTCTGTTTATCGGCACGGTCGGCAAGTCGGCGCAGTGGCCGCTGCACGTCTGGCTTCCAGATGCCATGGAAGGCCCAACCCCGGTTTCGGCGATGATCCATGCTGCCACCATGGTTTCGGCAGGCGTGTACATGGTGGCGCGCTTCTTCCCCTTGATCACCATCGGTTGGCATGAAGGCGGTGCGCTGACGCCAACCATGATCATCGTTGCCGCCATCGGCGCCTTCACGGCGCTCTTCGCCGCCACGATCGCGGTTGCTCAAAACGACGTTAAACGCGTATTGGCCTACTCGACGATATCTCAACTGGGATACATGGTGGCCGCTGTGGGCATCGGCGCCTACGTGGCGGCAGTTTTCCACCTGATCACGCACGCTTTCTTCAAGGCCTTGCTGTTCCTCGGCTCGGGTTCCGTGATCCATGGGATGGAGCACGGCGTTCACAAGAGCCACGAACACGTCGATCCACAGGACATGATGAACATGGGCGGCCTGCGAAAGAAGATGCCGGTCACGTTCTGGACTTTCCTCATCGGAGGCTTGGCGCTTTCAGGATTCCCACTGCTCACGGCCGGCTTCTGGTCCAAGGACGAGATCCTGGCGGATGCCTTTGCCAACGGGCGCATGGCGGTTTTCGTCGTGCTGGCGTTGGCAGCGCTGCTGACGGCCTTCTACACCATGCGCCAAATCACGCTCACATTCCTCGGCAAGCCCCGGACCAAGGCGGCTGAGAATGCACACGAGTCCGTGTGGACGATGACCGTGCCGCTGGTGGTACTCGCGGTCTTCGCTGTGGCAGCCGGTTGGGTGGGCATCCCGGAGCATTTCCCAGTCATAGGTGGATTGATCCCCAACTGGATGCACGATTTCGTTTCCGGAACACTGCTAGAGCACCCCTATCCTGTAGACTTCAATGCCATTCCTCTGCTGGTTTCGGTGGGGGTGGCGCTGGGTGGTCTCTTCCTTGGTTGGCTTGTATACCGGCGAGTACCGGCAGGTGCGAAGGATCCCTTAGCACGCGTTCTGGGGCCGATCCATACGTTGCTCAAGCGCAAATACTACTTCGACGAGCTGTACGATCTTCTGTTCGTCCGTCCCGCTTATTGGTTGGCCGAGACCTTCTCATCCAAGTGGATCGATCTGGGTGTGATCGACGGCTTTCTGCATGCCATCGGCCGCATTACGATGCGCGTGGGCGATTTCCTTCGCAACTACATCGATCTACCGGTAATCAATGGCTCGGCGGATAGGCTTTCGGAGGGGGTCAAAGGCGCCGGCAGCCGATTCCGCGTGGTACAGACCGGACGCGTCCAGCAATACCTGATCGTGGGACTTCTCTTTACCGGCGCACTGCTTTCGTATCTTATCTTGGCAAACCCGTAGCACTTGTAGCGGAGAACTGCTTCATGGCCTTCATCCAGAACAACTTGCTTTCGATGATCCTATGGATCCCCGCACTGGCGGCGCTAGTGATCCTGCTCATACCACGCAGCAAGGTCAAATTGATCCGTTGGTTCACCTTCATTAGCAGCTTGCTGCCGCTGGCGCTTT
>DAOVIK010000054.1 GCA_030673735.1 Anaerolineae bacterium | reverse complement strand
CCCGAACCAGTTCCGGCGCCGCATGTGCACAGCCGGTGTCGATCAGCATGCCATCGACTAGATAGGCAGTCGTCCAGTATCCACCAAGCACGGGCAGGTTCTTGGCGGTATCGATTCGTGTAACGGCACCGAAACGACTGGTCTTCAACATGCTTGAAGGACTCTTCTCCGGCAGCTCCAGGTCAGAATATCTTGCCCGGATTGAGAATACCGTTGGGATCGATGGTCTCCTTGATGGCTCGCATGAGATCCAGGCTCTCGCCATGCTCAAGGGCCATGAAGCGCCGTTTGCCAATTCCCACCCCATGTTCGCCTGTTGCAGTGCCACCCAAGGAAATCGCGGCCTCGACGATCGCCTTCTGCGCGGCGAGGGCGACTTCATAGCTCGCTGCGTCGCCCGGAGTATATGGAACCAGCGGATGCAGGTTGCCGTCGCCGGCATGGCCGACCATGCTCCCTCGGAGCTCATGCGCAGCGAGCGCCTTTTCCGCCTCCTCGACAAGCTGCGGATACTGCGAGACCGGAACCGCGACGTCCACGATCAAGAAGGCCGTTCCCGGATTGCTTCGCACCTGGATCTCATAATTCTGGTGCCTTGCGCGCCACATCTGGTCGCGCACTTGACGACCTAATCCCGACTTGAAGTCCAGGCAGCCTTCTTCCTTGCACAGCCCCTTGATCTCAGAGAGCTCCTGGGCCAATCCTTCATCGGTCGTGCCATGGAACTCCATCAGCAGCGTTGGGTGCTCAGGAAGCTCAAATTCCCCGGAGGCATTGAGCGCGCGTGTCGTGGCCAGATCGAGGAATTCCAGGGCCGCCGGAACGATCCCACTTCCAATGATCGCCGAAACCGTGTTGGTCGCGCCCGCTGGTGAAGAGAAGCTTGCGATCACAGCGCTGAGCTTATCCGGAACAGGCGCCAAGCGCAGGGTCGCCTCACAGACGACCCCCAACGTCCCCTCCGATCCGACAAACAGCCGCTTGAGATCGTAACCTGAAGCGGTCTTGGCCGATCGTGTGCCCGTGTGAATGATCGTCCCCGAGGGCAATACAACCTGCAGGTGCAGCACGTTGTCGCTCGTTGAACCGTAACGCAACGTGCGCGTGCCAGAAGCATTGTTGGCAATCATCCCTCCGATACTGGCGTTCGCACCCGGATCAGGAGGGAAGAAGAGCCCATGCCGCGCAAGCGCCGCATTCATGTCCTTGTAGCGCACTCCAGCCTGTACATCTACCTGAAAATCCCCCACCCTGACTTCCAGGATCTTATCCATGCGGAGCGTGTCCAGAACAATGCCGCCCAGCACCGGGATCGGGTTCCCTTCCAGGCTCGTCCCGGCTCCCCAGGGGGTAACCGGAATGCGATGCTGGTTGGCGTAGCTCAATACCGCGCTGACTTCCTGCGTCGATCCCGGCCAAACCACCGCTGCCGGCTGATGCGCCTCGTGAAAGGACTCATCGTGAGAGTGCTGATCCAAATCAGCGGAGCTGATCGAGACGTGCTCCTCTCCCACGATTGATCTCAAGTGATTCAGCGCATCTTCGCCAAGATTTCGCAGAGGCTCCATTGTGATCCCGCTTATCGATGGTGAATGCTACAAGCAAAGCAAAGCTCCGTCAATGGACGGAATTATTCCGCCAGATTCAGGCAGTTTTCTGATCCAGTTCTCAGCAAAGGGCCGCATGGTTTCGGTAGGTGAGACAGGGGAAAAGGGCCTCAAGAGATATCACAAATCGCCGATGCTTTCTCGAAGAAGTGGGAAGAGCAGATTGCCGGCGAGTTGCCGGCAATCTGCTCTTGATAACAGCCCGTGGCTACTTATCGCCCAGGCTAGAGATGTTTCCCGAACCAAGGATGCTGTGCGTGACGGTGGCGCTTCCGTAGTAGTCGACGTTTCCACTCCCGGCGATGGTCACCCGCAGCTCGTCGGTTGCCCAAACCGTTGCCGATCCTGACCCGGGGATGGTTACATCGACCGTTTCACCCCGGAGGTTGCCGGTCTCGATCGACCCAGATCCCAGGATGCTGAAGCTCTGCTCCGCAGCCACTCCCGCTATCTCGATATCACCGGATCCTGTGATCTGCACCGAGAGATCATCCGAAACGAGATCGTCTATGCGGACGTCACCCGATCCTGCTATGATGACCGTCAGCGTTTCGCTTTCCAGTCTCTCGGCCGAAATATCGCCAGAGCCGGCGACTACTACATCCTCAAGCTCCGGCAAGGTGACGCGGAACACAAATCCCCGTGTGGGCTGCAGGTTCTTGTTGCGAGCTTCCTCCGTGAAGCTCAGCTTGAGAGTCCTACCTTGCACCTCGGTCTCGACGTATGCCATTAAGTTGTCATCGGTTTCGACTGTGAGCGCGTAATGATCACCTTGGGTGACGATCAGCTCGCCCGACCCCCAGATTTCAATGCGCGTGAAGTCCGAGACGGCCCGGTCCTCGGTGATGATGTTCCCCGAACCATCAATCCTCTCTGAGAATCCCCAAGAATCAAAAGATAAACCACAACCGAAGAGAACCAGTGAACTGAGAACGAGTACCATTAACGTGTGCTTCATTTATTGCCCTCCATCCGTGTTGATTGTGCTTCTACTAGTGCATACGCAAATGCCGGCTTGCGGTTGCAAAGGCGGCATCTATGGAGTTAGCGTCTTCGCCTCCGCCTCAACAGCATCCCCAGCAGCACGAATGTCGTGAGCGGCCAGACCCAGGCCAGATCGCCTGGTCCTCCTGCCCCCGTCAGGGCTTCTTTGCAGCGTACTCGCAGCAAGCGATACGGCTTCGTGAGCAACGCCAACCGCTCATCCGATATTGTTTTGGGGTTCAGCCCGGCAACCCGCGCCGCGAATCCGCTCCCGATCATAACCTCACGCAGCAACGCAACTCGATCACTTGAATCCGAGATATCCTCTATCGTCCCCTTCCATCGACCATCGGGGTGCCAGATCTCGACTTCAGGATTGGCCAAGACATTGCGGTACCAGTCAGTATCCTTGCCGAATCCCGCCACGCAATAGAGGTCCCCATTCACGGTTGCGTAGTTAACCGGGGCTCTACGCGTCAGTCCCGTCTTGCGACCCTTGTGTACGATCACCATGATCTGGCCCCAGAGATCCTTATTCTTCAGCCAAACGCCAAAGCCCAGCCGCCACATGGCGATCATGAAGCGGTTCATAATCTTGAAGGCCTGGCGCAACCGCTCCTCGGTTGTCGAATCTTGGATGGTCATTGCCGAAATCCTCTCCTCGGAATATGAAACCCGGCCGGCATGAGGCCGGGCCCTATGCGGATCAAATGGTAGTCAAATGCTGCGAGCGGAATACAAATGCCGGGAACCCGCGGCCCTGTTAACGGACACGAAACCACAGGATCCGGAAGCTAGACTTGCCTCGTGCGCGGTTGTCTGTTCTGGATTATCTTGGTCATCGCCAGTGAGGGCAGCATGATAAAGGTGTACACCAGCAAGCCGAGCGATTGACGAGTAAGAAACATCAAGCCCACAAGCAATGCGAAGCCCACTGCACAGCTCATATCCCAGTTGCGCGTGATCGCCAGAGTAGCAAAGAAAACCGCTGCCGAAATCAGGATCAAGGTCGGCATGAAGACCAAGAAGGTCCCGGCCAAAGCCGCCATGCCTTGCCCCCCCTTGAATTTTAGATAGATGGGGAAATCGTGACCAACCACGGCGGCCGCGCCAGCCAGCAAGGACACAACCTCCGAATCTGACAACTGCTGCGCCAACAGGACGGCCAAGGCGCCCTTGCCGATATCCAGCAACGCCACCGACACTCCGGCGAACAAGCCGACAGATTCAGTGGTGTTCCTGGCGCCTACATTGCCATCCCCTAGGAGGCGTATGTCGACTCGCGATACGAGACTCGTTACGATGTAGGAAAAGGGAATCGATCCCAATAAATATGCCATGAGGACGATCAACAATACCAGCATGGTCTTCACCTGACTGGATCAAGGCCGCAGGACCGGGATCTTAACTTGCCGCCCAAGGCATTGCGGCCACGCGCTTGAAAATCTGGCTGCGCGTCGTGTCATCATCATATTATCCTCAGGAAGGCCGGATGTCGAGTCGTGTGAGTTGATTCGACGCACAAATGACGCCGAATTCTTGGCCAGGTGTCCAGCATCGTGCGCTTCGTCAAGGAGGGGAGACAGATTATTGCCAGGCGGCCTCTCGCCGATGTCATGGAGTAGGAAGACCGAAGGCATGCACCGTTTCGTACCGCCGGCCCATGCTGACCATAATCTCGCCCGTGCTGATCCCGTAGACAACCGACCATTGTGTTCCCTGCTGTGATACTTCCTGCAGAAGATCCATCGCTTGCTGTGCGCTGATCTCCCCAGCAGTATCCACAAGACGTTGGTAGATTGTGTCATACCGCCAGCAGATGCCTGCGTCCAATCCCCTCGCTTCGGTGCGCAGGAAATTGGTAGCCTGATGCCAAGGCTCTTGATTGGCGATCACGATCATCTCGCCTTGATAGAACTCCACCAACACCGAATGCCCGGTCCGGTCGGCGATCAAGTAATGCAGTGGGGGTCCTCCCGCTATGTCGATGTTGTGGCTCTCCAAGATGGCAATCGCTTCATCCACGTTTGCCGCTTGATCCAGGATCATACGTATCACTCGCAGAGAGCCTGTGGTCTCCTTCTCGGGATCGGGAACCATGTTCCCCGGCGGCACAGCTGCCATGCCCACCGTCAGGCCTTGTTCGTTCATGCCGTCAAACGGCAGCAGCGGAGCCTGCAGAAGCGCACGGCGCTCCGAGAGGGAAAGGTCCATCAGGCTGGCCGCATTCGCTCCACCGAAACCAAGATAGGCAATATCGACCATCGATACAGAAGCATAGCCATCCAAAGGGTGAGTGAAGAGAAGCACCGCCGGACTGTAATCCCAATCGAAGTTGCGGCCGTAGAGCATATTCGACTCATCTCCCAAGGCAGCGAAGAGCGAACAAGCCCAGGGTGTACGGCATGAGCCAATACCGCTGCTGGGCGGCAGCTCTTCCTGCACTTGAATCGAGGCTCCAAGGTCATACGGCGCATAGAAGTGCATGACATAGAGCGGGTAGGCGTCCACCATATCAAGACTGGCAAGCGTGCGCGCTTCTTCGGCCGATAGGCCACCGAGGTCCTCAAGCTGAGTAGTCGCTGTGGGCAGCGCGGGGGTAGGCGAGACCCAAATGGGAGTGCAGCCTACCGCCACCATCGCTGCAAGAGTAAACGTGAGGAAGCGCATTCTTTTCGACTTCAGGATTGTCGGTTTCATCGACTGAGCCTTGCTGGTCGAGCTATCGACCGCGGACCGAGCGTGATTATTCACACTCTCCAAGCTCAGAAGAAATACTTATCCCTCTTTGCGCAAGTTCACCCATGAGCAACTCATAGGGAATGTCCCGGGCCGGCGCGAGCAAGCCCCGCTTGGTGATCCTACCCGTGCCGATCAACTGAGCACCGATACTGGCCGTGAACCCTACCGTCCGGCTCATTGCCGTGAAGCCGGTCTCCAAGTCTCTTCGATCGAGCAGTTGGTAGGCCGCGCGCATTCTCCTGCCATCCTTCAGTCCCCGAGCTTCGATGCGCACGACGGCCACATCTCGCTCCTGATCTCCCAGTTGAATGTGAGGTCCAATGACGGCCGCGAGGAAGCTTCTGCGGTCCACTTCGACACCCTTCACCATGACCGGCTCATCGTCGAGAAGATGAAGATCAACGAGCTTGCTCCATAGCTCGCTATGTCCCGGCCAACGCATCGAATAGGCTCCCAAATTGCGCAGCTTGTCAGGATCGATTCCTGCCCATGCCGCGTATTTCAATGCGTCGCCGTTGGGATAGGCTTCCAGCTCTCCCAATCCCTCGATATCCATAGCGTGCACGTTCTGGCTTCTGAAAACCTCGTTCGCTTTAATCTCGACAACGGCTCCATTTCGTTTCACGCGAGCCGGCCTGTAGTAGGCGCGCAGGACGCCATCGAAAGTCCAAGTCACCTTGTACCGCAGCGGGTTGTCGGCGGCCTCGAGCTCAGGAAGGCCCGCACCATAGCTGGCAATCTCATCCACGCTATCCAGCGATCGCATCGCCTCTCCCAGAAGCAAGAGGTCGATTCCGGGATCCAGCCCGAATTCAGGCAGGATGGTGACATCGGCTGCTAGCGCCTCCCCCGCCAGATCCTTGATAGCCGGCGATACAAAGTTGGTGTTGAGGAGGTGGACGCCGTGCTCAAGCGCGGAGGCAGCGACGCCATCCATGTACGGAACCGGCAGCAAGTCGATAACCACATTCGGCGCCATCGCCATTAGCTTGTCGATGCTCGTGCGCTGAGATGCATCGAGGGGCTCGCAGCGCACCTTGGAACCAAAGCTCCGATCGCTCACATGCTTCTGCAGCGCTTCCAGGTCCACATCCGCAGCAATGATCTCAAGTACTGCCTCGCTGTGTACCAGATCATGCAGGGCAGCCTTCCCCTGCATCCCCACCCCTAAGAGAAGGACTTTCATCTGTTAGCCTCCAGTTGATGGTTTTCCATGGACTACTCACGCGGTCCTGCATCGAATCTAGATAGACGCTCAGATATCTTGCAGATGATGGCTCTTGATCCAACCCTTGGGAAAAGGAGCCTGCTCATCCGTCAAGACCATGAGCGCGTTGCGTACGCGGGTTCGGATGGCGATGCTGGCATCTCCTTGAAGCCCTGCGATGCTTTCCACGATGCGGCTTCGCTCTTGCTGATGCTTCCTGCCCATGATGCACAGGCTGGCAATCGCCCAGCTTTTCGCAAACACACTTCGATCATCGAGCATTTCCAAGAGAGCCTGCGTGATGGCTTCGGTATGCTCGGCATACATGGCAAGATGCCCTAGCAGCATGGCGATGTGCATCTTGACCATGGGCAGTGGATCATCCCTGGCGACGGCGAGCAGCTTTGGCAGTGAGGGAACCACCAATTCCGGGCTTTGACGCGCGATCTTCTCGAGAGCATCGGCAGTCCGTCCACGAACCAGGTCCTGCTCCTCATCCAATCCCTCGAGTAGTTCGTCTACCAGCGGCGGATTGGCAAGCACGAAGTTGGCGACCTCTGTGGAGAGCCCATCCGACCGCAAGTCCCCTCCAAGTAGCCACTCCAGGATTTGATTCATAAACACCACGCGCGACGACGTTCCCTAGTTTGGGCTTGAAAGAGCATGCCGTCAAGCCGTATGCGATCAGGGGCTCCGGTGTTCGACCGGAGCCCCTGCCTTCTTTCATGGATCATGCGGTTCGGAAGCTAGGCCAATTGCTTGGACATCTGAACCTGAGAAACCGATCCCCGCGCAAATCCTGCTTTCAGGAAGAACGGCTCAAGCTCCTGAGGGCAGAATGGAGGTACGATCCAGGTTTTACCCGGATTCTTAGCCATCACGACATGCAGCAAGCGTGTTGCCAACCCTTGCCTGCGGCTCCCTAGCTCCGTTATAAGGCCCCGGATCTTTATGTCGGAGCTTTCCAAATCGGACACAATAATGTATGCGTCATTCAACTGGTAGCCCTTGCTCGGTGGCCCGACCTGGGCCAAGCTCTCACCGGAGACTTGCCACGGCAAGTCAGGCAGTCCATGCCGCGTCACTTGGTTGGCAACATGGCGGATATCCACTTCTCGAAGGCCTTTCTCCCGCGCATCAACTGGATGAGTTGCTTGAAAGCTCAGGAGTTGTCTCTTGGGTTCGAAACCGTGGCTTTCATAGAGCCTAACGGCAATGTCGTTTCCCTCAATTACCTCCAATTCAATAGCCCTATCCCCGCGCTCTTTCGCATCGCGCAGCAGCTGATCGACAAGCCACGAGCCCACTCCATGGCCACGCGCTTCCGGAATGACGGCCATCGCGGCCAGACGGCAGCTCCAGCCTCGACGCGCGATCAACGCCACGCCCACATCTCGTTCACCATCTTTGACTATGCTGCTGAGCGAGCAGTCGATCTGGTCGTGCCGGATCATTCGCAGCAGCATGGGGAGGCTGAAATCGATCTTGACTATGTAGTCAAGGAATCCCGCATTGAGCACGTTCACCGCGTCCGCCAATGAACCTTCGTCGAGCGGTCTTGTCCCGAGATCCATTTTGCCTCTCTACTGGAACGTATTCCCCAATGAGGCTCTCACCCCTAGAGCTCAAAGAAGTGTTGCCCAGAAAGCTGGGACCAGGTACGCCTCCTGGCAGGTGTCGCCGGCTTGCTCTGCTTGAGGCCTTTTGCAGGCGGGGGCTTCTTCACATTCTTAGTGGGCTGGGCCCGCATGGTCGGCATTGGCGGACCGCTGGCGCTGATGGCTCTCTCGGTGAAGAACACGCAATGACCGTCGCTATCCCGCACCCAGCCGCGCCTCAGTGTGCCGAGATACTTGCCGCTGAAAGCGTGAATCGATCCACCGTCAATATAGGCTGCCGCACGCCCTGAATAGAGATAGATATTCACATCGTCGTCGCTATAGGCTATCGGTGAGCCCTGCCTGTCGAAAAAGGTTTGCGCCATCTCCCGTCCTCTACCAGATCCATCCGCGCATCGCCACTATGCTAGCCCAGGCGATTGGTCAGGAATTGATTCTCACAAAATGGGCGAATGATCTGTCGTACGTTCGCTCTGCCTCTG
>DAOVIK010000237.1 GCA_030673735.1 Anaerolineae bacterium | reverse complement strand
GTCGTGAAGGGTTTCCGCATTGAACAGCGGCAGGTTTTTGTAGGCCGCGTGGTGCAGACCTATATCGACGAGGCCTTCGTGCAGAAAGTGAACGGGGGAGAGGTGATTCCCGACATGCGCCAACTCGATCCCATCATCTACGCTCTCGACAACCGCTACTACCGCATCGGCGAGCCCATCGGCGAGGGCTATCAGGAAGGCCGCAAGCATCTGAACAAGGACGAGGCCCTATCTCCCAGTTCATGATCGGCGGCCATCGTGCCGAGAACATCGATGGGGAAGCCCCGAAGTTGGTAGGCAGATCTGCTGCTCTCGTCATCTGCAGCATTAATTCGCTCCCCCGAAACACAATCCCTGAGCGGATATACTGCCATTATGCGCAGATCCTTCCATAAGACTCACTCTATGCCCTTGTCCGCCACCGAAACTGAACTCGGTCTTTCGCTTTTGAGAATCGTCGAAGCCGAGGCCTATGATCTTCGCAAGGAAAATCTTGGTTGTAAGTAGATGACTATGCTTGACCAGGTGAAGAAACCGTTTTGGGTTTTTCTCTTCCTTTGGGTGGTCTTAAGCGGTTGCGCGGCCAAGGTCCAGACGGCTTCCCGCGTCACTTTTGATAAATCGCTCATGCCGGAAACCCCTATCCCAATCCCATCCCCCACGATGCTCCCACCGACGGCGGCGGCAACCTCCACTCCTACGCCGGTTCCAACGAGGACCTCTACCCTTTCCCTCGCGCTTCCCGATCTGCAGACTCTCGCACCATCGCAGCTGTACCTGGATGAAACCACTGAGCCCGGACGTACCCTCTTGCGCTTCACAAACTCAATATGGAACCGCGGCACGGGTCCGTTGGAGTTAATCGGGCATCCAAACGAAACCCAAGAGAGGGTGCTCATCACCCAGAGCGTGCTATCGCCCGACGGCGAGCCAGCGCGGGAGCTCGAAGTCGGCGAATTCGTCTTCCATGGATCGCACCTGCACTGGCACATGCAGGACTTCGCGCTCTATGAGGTTTGGTCACTCGATGATTGGGGACACCTGAACGAAGCCATCCGCACGGGGCGCAAGATCAGCTTCTGCGTCATAGATATCTACCGTGCTGATGAGAATCCTGAGGACACTACGGTTCCTTCGTTGATCGGCTACCCACAATGCAACAACGAGCGGCAGGGCCTATCACCAGGTTGGGTCGATACGTACGCCAGCAATTTGCCTGATCAGTGGGTGGATGTCACCGAGCTTGTAGACGGCATATACGCCCTGGTCTCCACTGTGAATCCTGCGGGGCGCATTCTCGAGTCGGATTTAGAAAACAACGTGGGGATCACCTACTTCGAGCTGGTCGGCGGGCGCCTACGTATCGCGGAACCCCCCTACATCCCGCCGGATCTTCGCGGACTGCCGGAAGAGTAGCTCCATAGCGAATTACAGGGAAGCCACCAACTTGAACGTCGTAGGGGCGTCCCTTCGGGACGCCCGATGCCTTCGCGAGAGAACGGACCGTTCATTTCACCGCATCCTCGCCGGTTGTGTACCGTAGAGACGTTGCATGCAACGTCTCTACGAATCATACACAAGGGTAGGTACGGGTTGGAAAGCTGCCTCGGCATGAACGTCGTAGGGGCGTAGCACCGTTCGTCCCGCACGTCTTTAGCGGGATGCTACGCCCTTACAACGTTTATGTTGGTGGTTATCGGATCATAGAGAAGCCTCGACAGGAGGTGCAAGGTTTTCCGGAGTTCCGCTGAACTCCGCAGATGCACCAATCGTATCTCTAGGAAGGAAGCGTTCGATCATCCCGCCGACGGATTTCGTGCCATTCGGGGAGATGTGCATGAAGAGAGTGTTCTTGCTCGTGATTGGCTTCTCATTGCTCTGCGCCTGCGGTCCTGCCGGTGGCCAAGTGCGAGTCATTACAGCCACGCCGCGTGTTGTGGTCGTGACATCTGCGCCGACGCCCATCCCCTCGCCCACCATCACGCCCACTCCCGCTCCGCTGCCGGACTTGCAGGTCATCACGCCGCAGAACGCCGATCAGGTAATCCCCCTCCGCACGCTGCAGATCCCCGATTTCCCCGGGAATCCATCCGGACAATGCAGCGTGGCCTTCACGCCAGACGATGCCTACCTCCTGACAGGCTGCAAGAGCCCCTCGATACCCATGTGGAACGTGCAAAGCGGGGAGCTTGCCCGCATCTACGAAGGCTCACGGATGGCATACTCCAGCGTGGCCATCAGCCCGGACGGCGCATTGCTGATTGCGGGAGGCACCTCGGCGCGCGTCGGGATATGGGACGTGGCATCGGGAGATAACCTGCGCTCGGTCCTTGCCGGCTCCGGGACTATCCGCGAGATCGCCTTCAACCCTGATGGCAGCGCCTTCGTTGTGGTCACGCAGCTCGGCGGCATCAAGATCTACGAGACAGCTACCAGCGAACAGTTGCTCGATCTCGACGCCCATCGCGTCCGGGCAAACAGCGCCGCATTCGACGCCAGCGGCGATCTGCTGGTGACCGGCGGAGGCGACAACAAGGCCCGCATCTGGCAACTGCCCGTCGGCGAGGAGCTGCTCACGCTCGACGGAGCAACCTTCTACGTCGAAGACGTGGAGTTTTCACCTGACGGAAGCCTGGTGGCCGGATCGAGCGACGATTCGACCGTCTTGGTGTGGGACGCCTCCAGCGGCGAACGACTGGCGCGCTTCTTCGATCACGGCGGGCCCGTGAACGGCGTCACCTTCAACGCCGCCGGCACGCTAATGGTCTCCGGCAGCAACGACCGCACCGTCCGTTTGTGGGACGTGCAGTCGCTAAGCCTGCTGACCACGCTGCGCGGGCATAGCGATCTGGTTCTGCGGCCGGCCTTCAGCCACGACGGCACGTTGATCGCCAGCCCGAGCTGGGATGGCACAGTGATCCTGTGGGGCAATCCGGCCGGTGGATCCTAGACTCGGGCAACCCAGTCGGATTAACCCTCTTCCCGGGAGCAAAGACATGAAGAACACCAACCTAAGTCGAATTCTTGTGATCGTCCTAATCTTGATGTTCATTGCGTCCTGCACCCTCAAAACTTCGCAGCCCACGATGGCCCCGGAGCTGACCGCCTACTGGCCCACCGATGGTTGGCGCACTTCCTCTCCCGAAGCCCAAGGAATGGACGGCGATTTGCTGCAGGATGTGCAGCGCTTGATCGAGGAGCGCAATTACCTTATCGACAGTCTGACCGTCGTGCGAAATGGCTACTTGGTGTTCGATGCATACTTCCCGCCATTCGAGCCCGACACCAAGCACGTGATCTACTCCTGCACCAAGAGCATCGTGTCCACTCTGATCGGCATAGCAATCGAAGAGGGGCATATTCAGGACGTTTCGCAGCCCATCCTGAGCTTCTTCCCCGAGCGAACCATCGACAATCT
>DAOVIK010000301.1 GCA_030673735.1 Anaerolineae bacterium | reverse complement strand
GTGGTTGTTCCCTCGCTAGGGGTCTTGAAGCGCACGACGTGGCTTTCACCCTCGCGGACGCGGCTGAGGGATTCGGCGCGATGCAACCGGCGGCAGGTCCTGTCGTAGCGTGGTGGGAGTTTCTTGTGCTGCATTTCTTCCCGCATCTTTGCCAGGCGCCGCGGAGAGCAGAAGCAGAAGTAGGCATGGCCACGATCTACTAATTCGTGAGCGTGCTGCTTGTAGAAGTCCGTACGTTCCGATTGGCGGTAGGGCGCACAAGGGCCTCCGACATCAGGGCCTTCATCCCACTCGATGCCCAACCAGCGCAGACTATCCATGATCTCCTGCTCAGCGCCGGGCACAAAGCGATTGCGATCGGTGTCTTCGATGCGTAGGATGAATTGGCCGGCAGTCTGCTGGGCAATAAGATAGTCGTAGAGCGCGGTCCTTGCTCCCCCTATGTGAAAGCGGCCCGTAGGGGAGGGGGCAAAGCGTACACGCGCTGGAGTGGATGTGTTCATTTGCTCACTCAGGGAAGTGACTCGTCACAGCTGGATCTGCTTGTGACGCAATATCACGCTCTCGACGAGTCCTATGCCGATCAGATTGGTTAGCAGAGACGAGCCGCCGTAGCTGAAGAATGGCAAGGGCAGGCCGGAAACTGGGAAAAGATTCAAGTTCACGCCGATGTTGAACGCAGCCTGAAAAAGGATGATGATCGCCACGCCGTAGCAGATCAGCGCTCCGAACATGTCGCGCGCCATCCTGGCGGCAGCCAGGCAGCGGTAGATGATGAACATGAGCAACAAGAGTACCGCAACTGCACCAACAAAGCCAAACTCCTCGGCCATTACGGAGAAGATGAAATCTGTATGGCGGACCTTGAGGAAGCGCAGCTGAACCTGTGTTCCGTGGCCGTATCCTTGTCCCAACCAGCTGCCAGAACCGATTGCAATGCGCGCCTGGTTGATGTTGTACGTTTCGCCGTATTGCGCCTCGGGATCCGGGAGGAAGAAGCTGACCAGACGCCGCATCTGGTAATGCTTCATGACAGTGATCCTGCCAAAAAGGGTGAAATCGTTTCCTTGGGGATAATCATTCAGGAAGTAAGGCGCAAGCAAGGGCGTGATCACCAACGCGATTACCAGTACGACACCGGCCATCGCAGCCAGCCGTTTAAGCGGAACTCCAACTCCCCAAATCATCGCCAGCCAGATCACGGCAATCACGATTGTGGTGCTCAAGTCGGGCTGGCTGATAATCAAAAGGGCAGGAGGCGCGATGAGCAAAAGGCTGCGCATAAGGACCCGTGCTTGGTGGATTGTATCTTTCCTACGTGCAAAGTAGTTGGCCAAGATCAGAATGGTGAGGATCTTTGCCAGCTCGGAGGGCTGGAAGGTCAGGATTCCGACTTGATACCAACGCGCCGAGCCAAAGCCCACAAATTCAGATAGTGGGATAAGAGCCAGCAAGGCAAGCATGACGATATATAGCGGGCGCGACAAAGCTGACCAGATGCGGTAGTCGATGGCGGCGGTTGCAATGACAACAACCAGTCCAACCATGGTGTAGATTGTTTGCCGGGAAACAGTGTCGGCCAGGGTTTCATTGCCGGCGATCGCAGAACGGATCATGGCCACGCCTGCAATCGTGATCAAGGCGACGGCCCCAAGAAGCCAGATATCGAAGTTGCGCCAGATGCGCGGTGAGGCTTGCATCTTCAGCCTATCCCAGTTCTCGACGGCGTTCCCGCGAGGGGGCAAGGGGGATGTCGGCAACAAGCCGCTGCTTGTCGCGATCGCTTCTGAGTGTCACATGAACTCCGCTGGCGTCGATATCGACATGGCGCGAGATTGCAGCGACGAGGTCGTCCTTAAGGGCGTCGAGTGTTCCTGGAGAGAGCCCGGCGCGATCGTGGATAAGCACAAGCTGAAGGCGCTTGCGTGCGGTTTGGGCGGAGCGGCGTTCCCGGCCGAAGAGTCGATCACGTAGGCTCATCACTCACCTCCTGGGCGGACCAGACGAGCAATGCGTTCGAGCAGCCCGACCTGCCCATCCAACGGTGGAAAAGGGACATCCTCACCATCAAGCCTGCGGGCGATATCGCGAAAAGCACTCCCCGAACGACTGCCATCATCGAGCGCTACAGGAGTGCCTTGATTGGCAGCCGTGATCACCCGATCATCTTCCGGAACCAATCCGATCAGTTCAATGGCCAGTACATCAAGGATGTCGTCTTCCCCCAGCATGTCTCCCCTTTTCACCATCTCAGGCTTCACGCGGTTGATGATCAATTTCCCGGGCCCCTTGCCCTCGGCCTCGATCAAACCGATGATGCGATCCGCATCTCGCACGGCCGAGATCTCAGGATTGGTAATGATTAGAACAAGATCGGCAGGGGCGATTGCGTTCCGGAAGCCGCGCTCGATGCCGGCCGGCGAATCGATTATGATCCAGGCACAATGCGAACGTAGTTCATCGCAAAGCCGGATCATGTCCTGAGGGGATACGGACGTTTTGTCACGCGTTTGGGCTGCAGGAATGAGATACAGGTCGGCAACGCGCTTGTCCTTTATCATCGCTTGTCGTAGCTTGCATCGGCCTTCAATCACATCGACCAGGTCATAGACGATGCGATTCTCCAGGCCCATGACAACATCAAGGTTTCGAAGCCCAATATCGGCGTCGATGCACACAGTCGGATGCCCAACTGCAGCCAAGGCGGCGCCTATGTTTGCGGTTGCGGTGGTCTTGCCAACCCCGCCTTTGCCTGAGGTGATTGTGACGACCTTGGCAGTCACCAACAAGCCTCCGTTTCTAGTTCATCTTGTCCTTGGTGCCGTTCTCCCATGGCTCGGCAATCAGCTGCCCTTGACGAACGCT
>DAOVIK010000200.1 GCA_030673735.1 Anaerolineae bacterium | reverse complement strand
GAAAGCCTTCAGATCTGATATCGAGGCCAATCAGTATTCGAGGCTGCTGCCGCCGATGAATTCGCGCAGGACCGAATCTAACGGGACGTCCGAATCGGATTCGACCGGCTCGACCGAGGCCAAGAAGCTGTGCACGCGCTCCGCGCGGACGTATGCATCTTCGCGCAGGGGGTCGTCCTTATAATCCTTCTTCCACTGCGCGAAATCATCCAGCAGCTTGGGCCGGTAGAGAGCTATCTCGTAGGGCATGGCGCTGTTGATGATAATATCCGCGGCGCCGAGATAGGGAATGATGTTGCGCATCTCGCTCGCGCGCACGTAATGCCAATGCTCGAGCGTCTGACGTGGGCTGTACGCACGATGGATGGCGTCTCGCAGCATACGCCGGATCAAGCGAATATCGGTCCAGCGGATGTAGCGATCATCCGGCCCCTTCATCTGCATCAACGGTTCTAAATACAGCCTGGCTTTCGATTCATCAGGTATGTCCTTGGTCATCGCCGGAAAGAGGCCATGCAGACTATCGATAAGCAGTATCTGTTTCTTCGATAAGCTGATCGGGGTGTGTTCCATGAAGCGCTTGCCGAGCTTGAAGTCGTATGACGGCATGAGCACCTCCTCACCTGCTATCAGCCGCTGAAGGTGCTCGTTGATCAGCTCCAGATCGAGCGCCTGCGGTGTTTCGAAATCAAAGTCTCCGAACTCATCCTTTGGGTGCATCTCGAGGTCGAAGAAGTAGTTATCCACGTTGAGGGGCACAAATTCCATCCCCTTTCCGCAGAGCCGCTGCTCGAGTTTAGTCGTGGTCGTGGTCTTGCCGGAAGAGGAAGGTCCGCTGATGATGACCATCCGAATCTCATCAGCGCGGTCGACGATGAGTTCGGCAGCCCGATCGACCTCTCTTTCGTAGGCTTCTTCGGATACCTTCACTACCTCTGGAAACTCGCCTCGCCGAATCCGGTCGCTGAGAGCCTCGACCGTGTGCACATTCTGTGAGATGGCCCAATTCAGGATCTGCCAAGTCTTTTCCCAAGGGACATTCTCGGAAGGCCGCTGCTTGGTCTTATCCGCCTCTCGCCGCTGGCGAGACCGCTCCTCGCGATAAAGAATGTAGGCCTTGGCCACCTGGGCATGCCCGTTCTCGATCAGCACCTTCTCCACCGCGTCCTGGATTACTTCGATATGCGGGTGCTTACCGTCGGAAGTGGGTTCTTCCAGCAGCTCGACGACTTGACCGGCAAGCCACTCGGCTCTCTCCTGGTCACGTCCCCCGACAGAAACTGCGGCGCGGTAGATGGCGTTGGCGATGCGGTCGGGGTTGAAAGGTACGACCGCTCCGCTGCGCTTGATGACGTGGGTAATCTTCGGCATACACGCTCCCTGAAGTAAGGATAGGTCTGTTCGATCAGTCAGGGCTTCCGAGTGCTCAGGTTAATTCTACTGTATCATTGATTCGTCCGAAGGCTCGTTTGTGCGCTAGTTGTACTCTTCTCCCCCGATCGGAAGGAGCACTCGAAATGGTCCATCCTCTGGTAAGCCAGCTGCATTTCGCTCGCAGCGAATTCGTGCGCTGTTTGAAAGGTGTTCCTCCTGAAGACGCCATCAAGCGCATCGAGCCTCTGAATTGCCTGAGCTGGATCGTAGGCCATCTTGCGGCTCAGGAGCAGAACCTATGGCTTGAGCATGGCCTCGGCAAGGTGCTGGATAATGACCTGCCAAAGATCGTGGGCTTCGGGCAGCCGGCAAGCACGCCAGAATGGGATGAGATGTGGGCGCGGTGGCAAGAGATCACCGCTGCAGCCGACGAATTCCTCGCAACCGTCTCCGATGAAACGCTCGACAACCGTTTTGTCCACCAAAGTCCGCAACTGACCGAGACCGTCGGAATCTTGCTGCTAAGGAACATCTATCACTATTGGCACCATCTCGGCGAGGCGCACGCCATTAGACAAGTTCTAGGTCATCGCGATTTGCCAGTGTTCGTCGGAGGCATGCAAGAAGTCAGGCTCAAGTAAGCCATTCATGCAGTTCTGCTTTTCCGCGGATAGCGTCGCGCAGCGAGCTACTCTGTTGTATAGTGGAGAAGTGCGCGGCAGGAAGTGCGCAATCGCCACCCTGTGATATCCCATGGCGAGGCAGTGCAAACATGGCAGGTGATAGGTCTGACCTCGAGCGTCTCAAGCGAATCCGCGACCGGCAGCTCTCGGCTCGCGATCCGGGAAAGAAACAGCGTATGATACAGCAGACGATAACGCACAAACATCGGCGCGCTTCCCAGCCGTTTTCCATGGGCCGCATGATAGCAGAAGTCCCCAAACGGTGGACGGGAGCCTTCATCGGGTTGGTATTTGGTGTGATCGCTGTGATCGTGCTGCCGCTTATCATGGATCCCACCCAGGGGACAGTTCTGGGTTTTGGGTTGATGGGCTTCATTGCGCTGATGGGCTTTCTGGTCGGCCGCGCCAGAGACGCCATGGATGACATCACGGATCTCATACGCTAGCAGGCACTTATTCAACCACCATCTCCACTTACATTCTCGCTCTCTTCCGGAGGCAATAAGGATCATGGAACGCAAGCCAATGCCCACCTACCGAATGAAGCTCCACAAGTCCTACTTTGAGAGAGGGTTCTTCAACATTCCGGTAGCGTTCGATCGCTTTGTGAGTCCTACCGAGGGGCAGATGGCGGTGCTGCTGGAAGCTGGAGGCGTGGTGGAGGCACGGATCGACCGCAACTCCAACAGCAACCGAACCGCACGGATTCATGGCGGAAGGCAACTGCGAAAGTGGTTCCACGCCAACTTCAAGGTGCATGATGAAGTGGATGTGGAGTTCATCTCCCCGGACGTGCTTCGGCTGGACATGCCATCGGATCTCGGCCTATTTCGCCGCTATGATTGGCATCGCCTCTCGCGCTCCCAGATCGATAAATACGGCGAGTACTTCCTCAAGATGGAGCTTACGCTGTGGGGATTGGACATCTACTCACCGGAGATCGACGATCCGGGGAGCGATGTCCTGGTAAGGATCGATCCCACAACAATCCATGAGATCCAAGTGAAGACCGCTCGGGGATTCAGATCCGTCTTGCTCGATAAGGAGCATTTCTCGCCGCGCGAAAACCTCTTCGCGGCGATCGTTCTTTTGGAACTGTACCAACCCCCCAGGCTTTTCCTGATTCCCTCGGCGGCGTGGTCGAAGCCCAACGACCTTCTGTTCAGCAAGGACTACAAGGGCATGTTGAGCAGCCCCAAGTGGGGTGTCAACCTGTCGCATAAGAACCTTCGGCTGCTCGATGACTTTGCGTTCGAACGTGTAGTCGTCGGTTGGGCCCGATCGTCGCCTTAGCGCAGACGGATCACCGAGCGTATTACCTCGACTCTGGCTTTGCAGCAACAGTCAGAGCGCGGGCACCAAGTGTTCTTCTTGCACCCAGAGATCGGCAGCGGAGTCGAGGGTGCGGTGGAAACCGACGTGCGCCTTCACAGCCCCCGCATGCCGATCGAGGATGCTGGAATCCCATGAGAATCCCAACGATCACGACCACTCGCCTGGTTCTGCGCCCGTTTGCCGAGGAGGATGCTGATCCGCTGCATGCCATCCTGGCCGAAAAGGATTTCCTGCGCTACTTTCCAAATCCAGCTTCGCCACCTCTTGACAAGGTCGAGAAATACATTGCCCTTCAGCTGAAACACTGGGAGGAGCATGAGTACGGGCGTTGGGCAGTGGAGCTGAAGAAAACGCAGGGGCTGATAGGCTGGAACGGACTCCAGTATCTTCCGGATACGGATGAGGTCGAGATCGGATACATCTTGGCCAAGCCCCGCTGGAATCAAGGTCTCACCACAGAAGGCGCGCGGGCGGGATTGCGATTCGCCTTCGAAGAGCTGGGTCTGGAGCAACTCGTGGGCATTGTTCACCCAGAGAACGCAGCCTCTCGGCGTGTGCTCGAGAAGCTGGGCATGCGCTTCACCAATCGGGCCGAGTACTTTGGCATGGATGCTTTCCGCTACGCAATGAAACCCGAGGAGTTCGAGAAGAGCGGAGCCTGATATTGGCTTCCTGAACGTATAATGCGCTCCAATCAGCCAGCCTGTGATCTCAAGCTTCAGACAAGAATCGGAGAAGCAAAATGGGAATCTTCGGACCGAACCTAACCGTGATGGAGAGGCAAAAGGACATTGATGGCCTTATTAGCGCTCTG
>DAOVIK010000352.1 GCA_030673735.1 Anaerolineae bacterium | reverse complement strand
TTTCTATGGAAGGAAATCGGCAGCTCCAGCATTCACCTGCCTCAGACCCATCGCGTGGTCAAGCTCATGCGAGACGTGCTGCAGTTAGCGGCTCCATGGGTCTTCCTGATCACGGAGACCAACGTTCCCCACGATGAAAACGTCTCCTACTTCGGCAACGGAAGCGATGAGGCACACATGGTGTATCAATTCGCACTGCCTCCGCTTGTACTGCACACGTTTCACAGCGGAGACGCGACCCGGCTGACCGAGTGGGCAACGCAGCTGCATCCACCTTCTCCCCAGGCTGCCTACTTCAATTTCCTGGCCTCACACGACGGCATCGGACTCAGGCCTGCGAGGGGCATACTCAGCGACGAGGAGATCGAGGCGTTGCTCGCTATGGCGGAAGAACGCGGTGGTGCAGTCTCCTATCGCGCTCTTGAAAGCGGGGAATCCGATCCCTATGAACTCAACGTCTCATACCTCGACGCTCTGACCCCTCCGGACGTTTGGCATGCTTCCGCGGACCGCGCCGTTGCGCGCTTCCTCGCATCGCAGGCAATCTTGCTCTCCTTGCAAGGCCTGCCAGGCATCTATTTCCATAGCCTATTTGGCTCGCGCAACGATGCTGCTGGGGTCTCGCGCAGCGGAAGACTTCGTTCCATCAATCGTGAGAAATTCACGCTGGAAGATCTCGAGTCCTCTTTAACGGATGCCACATCGCTGCGAGGGCAAGTCTTGGCCGGTTTCAAGCGGCTTCTGGCCGCTCGCCGGGCGAATCCCGCCTTCCATCCTGCTGGATTTCAGGAGATACTGGACCTGGGCACGGTAGTGTTCGCTATATTGCGAACCGCGCCGGGCTCCGGGGAGCGTGTCCTTTGCTTGCACGAAGTGGCAGGAGTGGGCGCCAGCATTGCCGCACCATTGGGAGCCATGGCGGCTTCCGAAGCGGTTGATATGATCACGGGGCAGACCGTTGCCCTGTCTCAGCTTCAGATGAGCCCGTATCAGGTGCTTTGGATCCGGCTCGACGAGCCAGCAAAATGAAGATTGGACTGATACATTACAGCGGGCCGCCTATGGTCGGTGGCGTGGAGCAAACCCTCTACCACCACGCCACGGAGCTGGCGCGCTTGGGGCACCAACCCCGGTTGATTGTGGGCGTGGGAGAGGCCTTCGACGACGGCATTCCAGTACAAGTGATCCCGGCCTTGTATTCCAAGGATCCTCGCGTGCTCGCCGTCAAGGCGGCACTCGATAGCGGAGACGCGGGGCGTGAATTCCAAGACCTGCATGCATCGCTGGTCAGAGACCTCGAAGACAAGCTGCTTGACGTGGACGTGCTCATCCTGCATAACTTCCTGACTCTGCACAAGAACCTGGCACTCACCGCCGCGGTCCATTCCTTGCTGACCACGGGCAAGCTACCTCGAACCATAGGATGGCATCATGACTTTGCCTGGCTGCGGCCTGAGTATCGCGCCGAGCTGCATGACGGTTCGCCCTGGGACTTGCTGAAGAAACCTTGGCCCGGCGTTATCAATGTGGTGGTTTCCCGGGTACAGCGAACCAAGCTGGCCAGCCTCTACGACGCGGATGCGGAATCCATTCACGTAATCCCTCCGGGAATCGATCTCGCCAGGTTGGATTCCTGGACCGATCTCACTCGAAGGATCGTGGAACAGCTAGAGCTACTTCAAGCTGATGCCCTGCTGCTCCTTCCGGCGCGCCTCACCCGCCGCAAGAACATCGAGTTTGGCCTGCAAGTGCTCTCCGAGCTCCGGCGGTTGAGCTCGAAGGACGTGCGATTGCTGATCACAGGACCTCCGGGGCCTCACAATCCGGCCAATGTGGCTTATCTTGAGCAGCTGCTCGCACTTCGCTCCTCGTTGGGCCTCGAGAATGCGGCACACTTCCTCTACCAGCTTGGTGAGGACGATCCGCTGGATATCGACGATGTCACAATGGGCAACCTCTTCTCCATCTGCGACGCGCTGTTCTTCCCCAGCCTTGATGAAGGATTCGGCATTCCTCTCCTGGAAGCGAGGCTCTCCCGCATGCCCATCTTCTGCAGCGACATCGCAGCCCTGCACGAGAGCGGTGATGCCAACGCCCACTACTTCGATCCCCAGTCTCAGCCTCAAGAAGTTGCAGCCGACGTGGCTGACCGGTTGCTGAGCGATCCGTCAATAATATCTCGCGCTGAGGTCCGCCACTCGTACTCATGGCCCGTCATCGTTGCCGACAAGCTCGTACCGCTCTTGGAGGGGCTTGACGATGTCTGAGACAAAGCCCGAGGCAAAGGAAGCTCCACGTCGCCGCAGGTTGCCGCGGCGAATCGTGGTTCCAGTGATGCATGATGTGCCTAGCGAGGATCTGGTCTCGGTAGCGCAAGCACTGGCGCGGAAGCGACAAGTGGTAGTGATCGGCGTGGTGCCCGTCAAGCGGCGTCGTTCTCTAAGCGAGGCTGC
>DAOVIK010000388.1 GCA_030673735.1 Anaerolineae bacterium | reverse complement strand
GGCTCAGAATGACATACCTTCAATAGCAGATCTATCGTCCCTGCGCATGCCGATGTGGTACCTGCCTTGAGAACTTGAGCGCCTGGAGAGGTAGATTGTAGAGACGCACAGTCGTTCATCCCGCATGTCCTTAGCGGGCCGGTACGCCTCCATGGTTCTGGGGATACGAGAATGGCTACCCCAAAGAACGGGACATCTTGGAAATTCAAGGGGACGAAGACGCGCACAAGCCACACAAGCGAACGCTATGTGGTGGACTCCATCACAACTGAGAAGCAAACAAGAGCGGTGTGCGATGGGACAATGCAAAACGGGGCCGCCTGCAGATCTCAGACGGCCCCGAGTATCGTCCTAGCAAAGCATATCACTTGGCATAGTCAATGGCCCGCGTCTCGCGGATCACGGTGACCTTGATCTGCCCCGGATAACTCATGCCTTCCTCGATCTTGCTGGCTACATCACGCGCTAAGCGTAAGGAATCCAGATCATCGATATCTTCCGGCTGGACGATGACCCGAATCTCGCGTCCCGCCTGGAGGGCGTAGCTCTCCGAGACGCCCTTGAACGAATTGGCGATGTCCTCCAGCGCGCGAACGCGCTTGATGTACTCCTCGAGGCCCTCACGCCGGGCGCCGGGCCGCGCCCCGCTGATCGCATCGGCGGCTTCCACAATGACCGCTTCGACTGATTCCTGCGCCATCTCCCGATGGTGTGAGCCGATGATGCTGGCCACCTGATCACTCACTCCATGGCGGCGGCAAAAATCGGCGCCGATGGAGGCATGCGTTCCCTCGACCTCATGGTCCATGGCTTTGCCGATGTCGTGGAGCAATCCGCCGGCCTTGGCCAACTCGACGTCGGCTCCCAGCTCGGAGGCGATCACGGCGCTCAGCTGCGCGCTCTCCACAGCATGAGCCAGTTGGTTCTGGCCGTAGGAGGTGCGGTACTTGAGCCGTCCGAGCTTATTGAGAACTTCGGGCTTGAGGCCATGCACACCGGCGTCGTACGCAGCTTGCTCCCCGGCCTCGGCGATCAGCTTCTCGACTTCCGTATTCACCTGGCCCACGATCTTCTCGATGTGCGCCGGATGGATGCGTCCATCGACCACCAACCGTTCCATTGAGCGGCGCGCAACCTCACGGCGCACCGAATCGAAGCACGAGATCGTCACCGCCTCGGGCGTGTCGTCCACGATCACATCTACCCCGGCAGCCTGCTCGAAAGCGCGGATATTGCGCCCATTGCGGCCGATGATCCGTCCCTTCATCTCGTCGGAAGGCAGCGGGACCACGGAGACCGTCACTTCGGAAACATGTTCGGAGGCCACGCGCTGGATCGCATCCGCGATCAGCTCGCGCGCCTTGCGCTCTCCCTCGAGCTGCGCCTCTTCCTCGATGCGGCGGATGATGCGCACCATATCGGTACGCGCCTCACGCTCGACTTCTTCCAGCAAGCGCGACTTCGCCTCTTCCTTGCTCATTCCTGAAACGGATTCCAGCTCGCCGATGATCTGGGTGCGGTACTTCTCCACCTCATTGGCACGCTTGTCCATGGCGCTCTGACGCTTGTTGAGGGCCTGATCACCCTTTTCAACCTTCTCCATGCGCTTATCCAGATCCGTACGCCGACGTTGCAGTCGTTCATCCTCGCGCGCCATGTCTGCCCTGCGGCGAGAGATCTCGTCATCCGCCTCTTTGCGCTGCTTCGTGGAATTGTCGCGCGCTTGCTTCTCTATATCGCGCGCCTGACCGCGTGCCTTCTCGACGATTTTCTCAGCCTCTTCCTGACGAGCCTTGATTTGCCGCTCTAGCTGAAGCTGCCGAATGAAGTAGCCGATCGCCAATCCCGCAATCAGTGCGGTTCCAATCGCTACAAAGATCAGGGGTTCATTCACTGTACGTCCTCGCTTTCATCCATGCGTCCGGCGAACTCGCGCTGGATGCGCTCGATCACGCCGGGAAGTATTTGGTAGTCGAAGCCTCGCCTGGCAAGGTAAGCATCCAGACGAGAGCGAAAATCCTTTGCTGATAATTCCGACCAGCGGCTTGCCACCTTGCTGGCGGCCTTGTAAGCCGCTTGCTCCTGATCAAG
>DAOVIK010000249.1 GCA_030673735.1 Anaerolineae bacterium | reverse complement strand
GCCACCAGGGCCTGCTGGAAAGGCGCCACGATCATCTCCCCGATGGTGATGATGACCATCGCTATGATTGCCAGGAGGAATACATATTCTCCTGAGATGTAGCCGTACATGCTGAAACCGACCGCGTACAGAATCGAGCCGACAGCAAGCATGATTACCGGCAGCCGTTTCGCCAGACGGCGCGTCACCCAGAACTGGAAGAGCACGACCATACCGGCGTTGATCGTTAGAATCCAGCCGAATTGCTGCGTGGTCAGGCCGTGCACATCGCGCAAGTAAACCGAGAGCGTGCTGTTCATCTGGAAGTAAACCAGGACCATCAAGACCGAAATTGCCACAAAGGCGACAAACAAGCGGTCGCGGAACACCTCCCCATAACCACCCATGGACTGCATCAAGGTCTGGTCTTCCTCGCCCTCAGGCGCTTCAGGTTTGGTCTCCGGAAGGAGGAAGTAGGCAATCACCGCCGTGATCGTGCTCGACACCGCATCCAGGATGAAAAGCAGCAGATAGGATCGCGAGGCCAAGAATCCACCGATTGCGGGACCCAGGGTTGCAGACAGATTGAATACCACACGATGCAACCCATACCCATCGGCCCGCTTCTCCTCCGGAAGCAGATCGGCGATCATGGCCGATGTCGCCGGGCCACCAGCGCTTGATAGCAAGCCAACAATGACAGAAAGACCATAGAATATAGTCAAATCGTCGACAATGCCCATGGCCAGACTGCTAAGGGCGCTCGTCACCAGGCCGAAGATGAACATCGATTTTCGGCCGAACTTGTCCGCCATCGCCCCACCCAGTGCATTGCCGAAGAAAGACGAAACCGAGAAGATGGCAAAGAGGATGCCAACCTCTGTCATGCCGACGCCGAATCTGAAGGTGACATACAGCGCAAAGAAGGGGAACAGCAATGCTCCCCCAAGCCGATCGATGAACGAGCCAATCATCAGGGTCCAGAACGGCCGCGGGTATTCGTTATAGATGGTCTTGATCCGGGTCAGCATTGAATTGGCTCCATTAAGTCTGGTATTATGGTGGAGGGCCTCTTTGGCAAGACCACAAGCCCGAAAATCGAAGCCGCATTGTATCACCTGTGACTCAAGCGAGTCAGTGTTGTGGATGTTTGACCAAGTAGCCTGCCCGCTTAACACCATTGGGCGATATCTGATCGCAGGATTGGTTGTTACAATCGATCATAGGGATGGAGTCGGTAGGCATCGCCCGGAGGGAAAGCAGTAGCCATGTCCGGGATCGCGGGGATTTTTAACCTCGACGAGAAACCTGTAGAACGCCCTCATTTGATGCGTATGACGCGCACGCTTGCTCATCGCGGACCAGATGGGGAAGGCTTCTATCTTAAGGACGCTCTGGGATTGGGGCATACGCGCCTGAGCGTCGTTGACCATGCCAAGCCTGCAAACCTTCCCATGGCCAATGAAGATCAGACCATTTGGATCACCTCCGACGGCACGATCTTCAACTACCTCGAGCTTCGTCCCCTCCTTGAAGCGCGAGGCCATCGCTTTCAGACCGGATCCGACACTGAGGTCATTCTCCATGCATATGAAGAGTATGGATTGACTTGTCTTCAGAAGCTGGAGGGCATATTTGCATTTGCGCTGTGGGACGGAGAACGACGAAGACTGTGGCTTGTTCGCGACCGCCTTGGCGTCAAGCCACTGTTCTATTCCATTAATGGCGACACCTTCCTTTTTGGTTCCGAAATCAAAGCCGTTCTCGCACATCCCGCCATCCAGCCGCGGATAGATTTCGATGCCTTGAGCCTCTATCTCTCCCTCAGCTACGTCCCAGCTCCTTACACGCTCTTCAAAGGCGTACGACAACTCCTGCCCGGAGAATTCCTCACCATCTCCCCGGAGCATCCGGTTCCAGAGCTGCAGGGATATTGGGACGTTCCCTACCCGCTTCCGCGCTTCGAGGGATCGCTTTCCAATGCATGCGAAATCTTGAGCGAGCATCTTGAGGATTCAGTGCGCATGCGGGTGATTGGCGAGGTTGCTTCGGGAACGGTGCTCAACGGCGGATTGAATTCAAGCGCAACTGCGTATTGGATGGCGCGCGCGACGAACGAAACCCTCCGCACCTTTTCGATCAGCTTTCAAGGACATCAACTCAGCGACCTGCCTCACTCCCGGCGGATCTCGCAATGGCTCAACACTCGCCACACCGAACGGGTGCTCTCCCTCGAACCTGCAAAGGCTTTGCCCACCATTATCTGGCACGCCGAAGAACCAGCGGCCGATCCTTCAATGGTGCCGTTTTACTATCTCTCGCAGTTGGCGCGACAAGATGTCAAGATGCTCTTGAGCAGCGAAGGAGGAGATGAGCTATTTGCCGGCCATCCTGCCTACGCTTCCAGTATGTTTGGCCGGTTGATGCAAGCTTTGCCCAGTTCATTGGTCAGCAGATTCCCGCTTCCTTCTTTCGGTTATCTGCCACACAACGGGAAGAAGGCAGACCGAAATGACCGGCGAAGCATCTTCAAATCGCGCACAGATCCTTCCGGGAAACGAGAACAAGACCCCCGGCGACTGATCTTCTCCGATCTGCAAAAGGGCGAAATCTTAAAGCCTGAGATACTTCAGCAATGGGATACCCAGGTTTTGAAGCGCGTCTGTGATCCCTACTTCAACGGGCGCGCCGGATGCCACCCGCTGGACCAGATGCTCTACATTGAGACTCGTTTCCATGTTCCCAACAACCTGCTATTTAAGATAGACCGTATGAGTATGGCTCACGGCCTCGAGGTGCGCATGCCCATGCTGGATCCCACATTGATGGGATTCGTCGCCACTCTACCGCCCGAATATCGGAGTCACCGGAAGGGACGGAAGCATATCCTGGGGCAGGCAATGACGGAGCACCTGCCCAGCAGCCTCATCGAGCGACGCAAGCCGAGCCAAGATATGCCGCTAGGCGAATGGCTCCTTCGTAACTTGCGCGCCTTCATCTTCGACACACTTACTCCATCGAGTATTCGCGCAACCGGATTCCTTCAGCCGGAAGGCGTGCACAATCTTCTCGACGACTACGCAGCCGGTCGGCCCGATGCCGGCCAGCAGGTCTGGGGTTTGCTAGTTCTAATGCTTTGGTGGAAGCAGTTCATCAAGGGGTCTTGATACTACAGCAGACGGAGTCCGCAACAACACGCATACGGGGCTTGCTTGAATGATACAAGCAAGCCCCTTGCATTTCTCCATAGGAGCGGGCGACGGGACTCGAACCCGTGAGTGTCAGCTTGGAAGGCTGATCGGTTGCACGCAATTCACTGCGGTCAAGAAAGGCGAATCGTGTCTGTAGCGCACCAACCACCTGCT
>DAOVIK010000025.1 GCA_030673735.1 Anaerolineae bacterium | reverse complement strand
GAGGACGTCTTGCTCTCGGTGTCTGCCTTCTTGCTTGAAGTTCGCTTCTTCGTCGCCGGCTTGCTCGCCTTGGCTTCAGGCTTCTTCTTTGCGGCAGTCTTGGAAGCGGTCTTCCGGGTTGTCTTCTTCGCCTCCGGCTTGGCAGCCGCTGTGCTGGGCTTCTTCTCACCAGCTTTTTCGGGGCTGCGCTTGCGCGCCGTCGGCTTG
Source organism: Anaerolineae bacterium (assembly GCA_030673735.1). Classification (GTDB taxonomy): domain Bacteria; phylum Chloroflexota; class Anaerolineae; order Anaerolineales; family E44-bin32; genus W1033. The sequence continues at coordinate 10,925 of DAOVIK010000025.1, read as the reverse complement.
GCGGCCGTCTCCTTCGCAGCAGGAGCACGCTTCTTGGGAGCAGCCTTGCGAGCTGGCGCCTTCGCGGCCGGCGCAGCTGCAGCCTCAGCCTTCTCCGGAGCCGCCTTCGGCAAAGTGATCTTCTGAATGCTGACCTGGGTGTAGCGCTGCCGATGTCCCTGCTTGCGACGATACCGGACCTTGGGCTTGTACTTGAAGACCAGGATCTTGCGGCCTTTGATTTGGCCGACAACCCTGCCCTCAACAACCGCGCCCTTCACATTCGGTTGGCCAATGCTTATGGTCGATCCGTCCACTGCCATAAGCACATTCTTGAACTTGACTGGCTTTCCGATATCCAGGGACATATGATCGACTTCGATCATCTCCCCGGGCCGAGCGATGTATTGCTTTCCGCCTGCTTCTACTACCGCATATTTCACGCCGGTCCTCCAGCTTCACTTCGCCAGCGCACTCGCACATCTCTTAGACACGCGCCAGTCACCGGGGAAGTTGGAGATTCATGCACCCGCCCCAACCTGGTACGGTGGGGCAGGGTTGGCATTATAACTTCGGCGCATTTGGCTGTCAACGGCGAGAACAGCCGGCGCCGAGCGACTAGTCCGCGGCCACCGCCTCCGGCTCAGCTACGGGTTTGGTGAATACCTCATCCCCATCCAAACGTTGATCATGCAACGCAACATCCTTGCCGGGGAAACCGGTACCGGCAGGGATCAGCTTGCCAATGATCACGTTCTCCTTCAAGCCGCGCAAGTAATCCATCTTGCCTTCGATAGCGGCTTGTGCCAGCACCTTGATCGTGTGCTGGAAGGATGATGCGGATAGGAATGACTCTGTGCTCAATGAAGCCTTCGTCACACCCAGCAAAACCGCAGAGGCGCGCGCGGGCGCCTTGTCTTCCTGAAGCATGCGTTCGTTCAAACGCTTCAGGTACAGTCTGTCAACCAGGTCTCCCGGTAACAGCTCTGTTCCACCCGGCTGGGAGATCTGCACTTTGGAGAGCATCTTGCGGATGATCACCTCGAAGTGCTTGTCATTGATGTTCTGCCCCTGGGATCGATAGACTTTCTGTACCTCACCAAGCAGGTAAGTCTGGCAGGCTTCTCTGCCCAGAATACGCAGGATTTGGTGGGGATTTATCGAGCCTTCTGTGATCTGTTCTCCCGCGTCGATCTTCGCGCCTTCCTTTACCAGAAGCCGGGCGCTAGGCGGGATGTCGTAGAAAGCCTCATCCTTCTGCTCATACGACACGGTCACCTTGCGACCCTTCACTCGAACCTTGCCGCCATGGCTGGCTTCGATATTCGAGTCGCCTCTGCTGGCGATAATCTCGCCTGCTTCGATCTCGCTCTTGTCCTCTATCTTCAAGGCCCAGTTACCCGGGACAGCATATTCGTCCTTAATCATCTGGCTATTGTACAATCGCACAACGCGTGGACCGTCCAACGTCTCGGGGCTTTCGATGTACACCTTGCCTGCAATCTCAGCAACTTCGGCTTCACCCTTGGGCTTCTTGCGCGCTTCGAAGAGCTCCTCGACGCGAGGTAGGCCGGTGGTGATATCGCCGCCAGCGGCGACGCCGCCGGTATGGAACGTACGCAGCGTCAGCTGTGTGCCGGGTTCTCCAATTGACTGGGCCGCCACAATGCCGACTGCCGCTCCTAATTCCACATTCTTGCCCCGGCCAAGATCCATGCCGAAGCATGAAGCGCAAAGACCGAACTGCAACTCGCAGGTAAGCGGAGATCGAACCCGAACCTCAGCCACACCTGAGGCGTCGATCATGCGAGATCTCTCCAAATCGAGCAGATCGCCCGCATTGGCGAGAGCCTTTCCGCTATCCGGATCGGTAACCTTATCTGCTACTACTCGGCCCATCAGCCTCGAATCTAATCCCTGCCCGGCAATGTCGTCCCCGCGACGTATCCAGATACCGCGTTCCGTGCCGCAGTCTACATCATTGATGATCACGTCCTGTGCAACATCGACCAAGCGCCGCGTCAAGTATCCGGCATCGGCCGTTCGCAGTGCGGTGTCGGTGAGACCCTTCCGGGCGCCGTGGGTGGAAATGAAATACTCGAGCGTTGTCAGGCCTTCACGGAAATTGGAGCGAATTGGGAGAGGAATGATTCGTCCTGCGGGGTCGGCCATCAGGCCGCGCATACCTGCCAGCTGCGAGATCGGACCAAAGCCACCCTTGACTCCCCCTGAAATCGCCATCGTGCTTAGATTCCCTGCTGGATCCATTGCGTCTCGCACAGCTGTGGCAACCTTGCTAGTAGTTTCCTGCCAGAGGTCGATAATGCGGTCGTTCATCTCCTGCTCGGTTAGCAGACCGCGCTGGTAGTCTTGACGAACTGTTTCGGCCTCTTCGAGCGTTTGGTTGATGATATCGGCCTTCTCGGGCGGCACCGTGATATCCGAAACGGCGATGCTTGTGCCGGATCGAGTAGCGTAGGCGAATCCGATATCCTTGATGGCATCAACGACCGCGGGCGTGCCTTCTTCTCGCAGCAAGTGATAGATGTCACCCACGAGATCCTGGATCGCTCCTTTGTCCAGGATGGCATTAACGAAGCGCAAGCTTTCCGGAAGCACGGCGTTGAATAGCACGCGACCGACCGTAGTATCGATAACGCTCTCTTCTGGTTCGGCCAGTCGACTTCCATCGTCGGCATACCAAGATGGCGTGAGCAGCTTGATGGGCGTATGCACCTTGACCTGCCCCAAGCTATAGGCCATCTCGACCTCGTCCATGTTGGAAAATGCGCGGCCTGCGCCGGGATGCTTCTTCCCGTCCACATGCATGGTCAAGTAATACACACCAAGCACCATGTCCTTGGTAGGTCCGACTATCGGTTCACCATCGGCAGGTTTAAGCAAATTCCTGGAAGAAAGCATCAGTTCGCGGGCTTCCTCTACGGCCTTGCGCGAGAGCGGCAAATGCACGGACATCTGATCGCCGTCAAAGTCGGCATTGAATGCCGAGCAGACCAAAGGATGCAATTGTATGGCCTTGCCCTCCACCAGCACAGGCTCGAAAGCCTGGATGCCCAAGCGGTGCAACGTAGGAGCGCGGTTTAGCAAGACGGGGCGGTCCTTGATCACTTCTTCAAGGACTTCCCACACCTCCGGCCGCTCGCGCTCGATGATGCGCTTGGCACCCTTCACGTTCGCGGCGTAGTTGTAGACCACTAGCTTGGAGATCACGAAAGGTCGGTAGAGCTCCAGGGCCATGGTCTTGGGCAGGCCACATTGAAAGAGCTTGAGATGCGGCCCAATCACGATGACCGAACGCCCTGAGTAATCGACGCGCTTTCCTAGAAGGTTGCGGCGGAAGCGACCCTTCTTTCCCTTGAGCATGTCGCTGAGAGATTTGAGTTCCCTGCGACCGCGGCGCGACAGCGCCTTGCCACGCTGGGAGTTATCAATCAAGGAGTCGACGGCTTCCTGAAGCATACGCTTCTCGTTCCTCACGATCACATCCGGCGCTCCCAGCTCAACAAGGCGCTTCAATCGGTTGTTGCGGTTGATCACGCGCCGGTAGAGATCGTTCAAGTCTGAAGTCGCGAACCGGCCTCCATCGAGCTGGACCATGGGCCGCAGGTCCGGCGGTATCACGGGTAGAACCGTGAGAACCATCCACTCGGGCTTATTCGACGATCTTCGGAAGGCTTCCACGACCTTTAATCGCTTGGTCGCCTTCTTCTTGCGCTGCTTGCTTCGAGTGGTCCCAACTTCGGTCCATAGCTCTTCTGCCAGCGTGTCAAGATCCAACTGCTGCAGGATCTCATAGAAGGCCTCGGCGCCCATGTCGGCGCGGAATACCTGCCCCCATTTCGTCTTTAGCTCGCGAAATCGGGTTTCCCCAAGGAACATCAAGAGGTGGATGGATAGCAATTCATCGCGATCCTTAATGAGCTGTTCACGCGCCTCTTGTCGTTCCTCATCGACCGAATCTCGCAACGCGGCAATGGCCAAGCCGGCTTCGGCCTTCGCCTCCTCGACGCCCATCTTGATGCGATCGATCTCGAGGTTGGTCTTCTCTTTTATGCCGACTTCGATCTCGTCCAATCTCTGCTTCACGGACTTCTGAACGAGGGTGATATGCTTGTTCGCAATCGTGTCGCCTTTGGCCGCGATCTGCGTGTCAGTCGCCTTGAAATGGATGGCGGCACGCACGGTCTTCCCCAATTTCTCAGACAGAGATTTCTCCAGCCTTTGGCCTTCCTTGATGACCGGATCAATCTTGCTAGCGACCTCTTCGTTATAGGAATCCTTGAGCTGCTTCTTCTGCTCTTGAAGGCCTTCGAGCTTGGCCTTGCGAGCAGCCCTGATATCGGCCACAGTGTTCTTCCGTGCGTCCTTTTCTTCCTTCTGGTGACGAGTGATGTCATCTTCGATGCGCTTGAGTGCCTTGCGCCGCGATTCCTCATCTACAAAGGTGACCACGTATTGGGCAAAATAGAGCACGCGATCGAGATTGCGCCTGGAAACGTCCAGCAGAAGGCCCAAATAGGAAGGAACACGTCGCGTATACCATACGTGGGCCACGGGCGCTGCGAGAGCGATGTTTCCCATCCGCTCCCTGCGCACTGAGGAGCGAGTGACCTCCACGCCGCACTTTTCACACGTTATGCCTTTGAAGCGAATGTTCTTGTATTTGCCGCAGTAGCACTGCCAGTCCCGTGTGGGACCGAAGATGGCTTCACAGAATAAGCCATCCTTCTCGGGTCGGAGCCTGCGGTAGTTGATGGTTTCCGGTTTGAATACTTCGCCATATGACCAGCTCAGAATGGTCTCGGGCGAAGCCAAGCTGATCCGTAGAGCTTTAAAGTTCTTTGCATCCACTTGGATTAATCCTCCATCCGGCAATGCTTCAGCAATTTACTCGACACGCCACAATACCAATAGAACATTCGTGCTATTTGAAGACAAAACCCAACTAGCGCATGAGGCCCTATCTTTCCTCAAGCGCTCGCTTGAATTCAAGTTGTAGATTACTGTACATCCTTGACTATTATACGTCAACCTCGGACGATGTCAAGTCCCCAGGGTACCGTTCGCTTGAATCGGTATGTCGAGAGTGAACGAGCTTCCTTTGCCAAGTTGACTCTCAGCGACCAGCTTGCCGCCATGGCGTTCGGCAATGGATTTGGCGATCGATAATCCTAAACCCGGGCCGCCGACCTGCTCCCTCTCCTTCTCGCTTCCTCGATAAAACTTCTCGAAGATGCGTGCTAAATCCGAGGGCGCGATGCCAATACCGTCATCCTTTACACACACAACCTGTCGTTCTCCATCTTGGGAGGCGTGTATGTGAACATGTCCTTGTTGCTGGGTGAACTTGATCGCGTTCTCCACCAGGTTACCGATTGCCTGACGCAGCAGTACGGCATCAGCTTCGATGGGCTCCATGGCTTCCTGGAGTTCGAGCTTGAGCTCGATCTGTTTGTTCTCTGCCTGCGGTCGGAGTGTCTCGATGGCCTCCTTGATCAAATCCTCAATTCGCAGGGATTCCAGGTTCAATCCAAAGCCCGCATCAATGCGCCCTTGATCAAGAAGATGGTCCACCATGTGCGTCATGCGCTCAACGCTATCCTGGATCTTTCCAACAAGTTCCATTTGCTGCTCACTCATGCCTCCTGCGGCGCGCAACATGCGTGCGTATCCGTGCATCATCGTGAGCGGGTTTCTCAAATCATGACTGACCGTGGCAACGAACTCTGACTTCAACAAATCCAGCTTCTTATAGTGTGTGATGTCCCACAACACGCAAACGCGTCCCATGGGAACATCCTTTCCGGCATGCACATCGCTCGCTGAAGCGAACATCACACGATCGTCACTGACATGCACTTCGGCTGAGCGCACCTCGGTTCCCGGTTGCAGGAGCAAACCTGCAACCTCAGGGCTGGTCAGCCAATCTTCCACCGGCTTGCCAAGCGCTTCTTGCGCCCGGCCTCGCAGCACGACCTCCGCGGCCGGATTGGCAAGCGATATGTTGCCCGATCCATCGGTGACAATCACGGCATCCGGTGTGGCTTGAAGCACGGCTCCCAAGCGCATGCGTTCCTGCTCCGCCAATTGATACAGACGGACGTTCGTCATCGAGGCCTCGAGCTGTCTGGCGATGATCGCCAAGAGATCGAGCTCGGCGATGGAGTATGTGTGCGGCTTTGTGTGTGCCACCCAAATTACGCCGATGAGCGCTTCCTTGCTCTGAATCGGTATTCCAAGGATCGTGGCCATCACCACCTTCAAACCACCAAGCTCGAGAACCGCACTCGCCCGGCTCGGGTTGTCCAGGACGAATTGCCCACCTTGGAGACACAAGCTGATCACCTGCTCATCAATTGATGCCCAGTTTCCCGGATCGGTACCAGCCTGATAGCTTTCAGCCCTTCCCGAGGTATCTTCTGCCGGTGGCAGAAGCAGCAAGCGCACAAGATCCGCGCTGCACAGCTCATGTATTCCCGCTAGGATGGGCGGAAGCGCATGTTTGAGTTCAAAGCTAGATGCCAAGTGCTGATTGACATCAAGCAGCAATCCCATGTCATCCAATCGCGATTTCAAACTGATGCGCATGCGCTCGAATGAAGCCGCCAGGCGGCCGACTTCGTCATCACCTGAACCCCCTACTGGCTTGGCGAGTTTTCCTGCGGCAATCGCCTCCGCCGCTGAAGCCATTTCTCGCAGCGGCAGGGTCAACCGGCGGCTGGTCAGGTATACCGCTAGCGCAAGCAAGATGCCCACCACTGCCATGACCGCAAACAACCTCGCGGCAATGCGAACAGCAAGGCTGTTGACCACCCGTTGAGGTGTTGTAACGACCACACGCCACGGATAGCCTTCCACTTCATACACATATACGGACCGCAATGTGCCATCGGGGGCCGGGCTCCTGAAGACCTCTCCGCTTTCCCCGATTGCGAGTTCCTCCCAGGTCATGAGCCGCGCGGGATCCCGATGGATGATCACCACCCCACGCGCGTCAACAACAAATGCCTCTCCCGGTGAAACCAGTGAGAGATGCTGCACAACGGGCTGCAGCAAGGGATTGGTGTCCAAAGTTGTCCAACCGGCCAGGACTCCTATCGTGGAGTCATCGGTTGCCGAAAGCACCGGCGATAAGAATCCCATTTGCGCTGCCGTTCCGTTGCTTTCGGGCGGGAGGATGATCTCCTGCGGAATTCCCGATAGAGCCAGCGAAAGCGCATTCTCAACCGCCAGCGAATCATAGGGAATGGGCGAACCATCATCTTGGATGCTGCTTACCAGTTGCCCTTCCAAGTCAATGAAATCAAGCGTGGCGAAGAAAGGCATGCGGCGCTTTGAATCCGCCAATGCATGAGTGGTGATGTTCCCGGAGGCGATCGTGGGCGCTAGTTCAGCCGAGATCGAGCGGACCTGTGAACGCCCGGTTTGAATGAAATATGGGATTCCCTCCCCTGCCTGAGTCGCCGTTTGACTCATTTGAGTGGACAGCATCTCCTCTGCCGCGGCCTTGGCTAGTATCCAATCTCCCTCTAACACGATGAGGCTGGCCACCGTGCCCAATAGCAGAAAGACCATCACGTATCGTGCCGCCATGGAACGTCGATAGGGTCCCGTCACCAAATGCGTGGGCTGGATCCAATGCTTGTTCCATCGCCACCGCACTCCTAAGGCGAGCAGACCAGCAATTCCCGCTTCAGAGATCGACGCCAGCAAGGTTGGCCCAAGCAATGCCAGTGAAAAATCCAAGCCGTCAAAAGTCCCCTGGCCGCTATACACGAAATGCTCGAGACTGCGCAGCAGTCCAAACGTGGCTCCTCCGACCAACCCTGCAACAAGGGGATTCCGCGCTGCCCTTCCCACCCAATCCGAATAATCGCGCCTCAGCAACCATGAAACCAAGCCGGCCTGAACCGCGATATGCAGCGGCGTTAGCAGACTATGAGTTTGCCATCCGCCGCGTGCCAAGCCTGCAATGATGCCCACAAGCATGGCTTCCCATGTTCCCAAGAGACCGGCCGCTAGCAGCCACGGCAGTGCTCCCAAGAGAGCGATGACGGGACCGATAGGTCCGCTGGGCAACCCAGGCACAACCAATGAACCAGCTGTGGGAATGCGGATCCAGAATAGCCCACTTACAAGCGGGGCGGATACAACAAGAGCCGCCAGCAGAATTGCCCGGCGACCGCTAAATCGCGCCACCCCTCGAGGGTGTTCTTTTCGACCTTGGCGTGCCAGGATAACCAGTACCGCAATCGCCAGAAAGCCGAAGACGTAGCCTGAAGAACGAAGGGGCAATCCAAAAGAGAAGACACCGTCAAGACCCCAAATATCGAAGCCCATGCTCATCCCCGCACTCAAATCGCTGTGCGCGGATTATAGCATCGGGCAAGATACCCTCCAAACGTCCACCTTGAAAGGCGGGCCGCATTGTGCTAAACTCGAAATTGGAAAAGTATTAGCGCATGGGGGCATTCAAGTGAGTGAGCGTATCCTCATCATCGACGATGATGTCGACACCCTAAAGCTCGTTGGTCTAATGCTCGAGCGGCAGGGTTATGAGATCGTCGTCGCCAGCGACGGCGAGCAAGGTCTTTCCAAATCCGCCTCTGAGCGTCCTGATCTGATTCTGCTGGACGTGATGATGCCGGACCTGGACGGCTACGAAGTCGCCCGCCGGCTGCGTGCCGATCCGCAGCTAACGCACATACCGATCATCATGTTTACCGCCAAGTCCATGGTTGATGACAAGGTGAAGGGGTTCGAAGTCGGTGTTGATGATTACCTGACCAAACCCACCCACCCTGCCGAGCTTACAGCTCACATCAAGGCGGTTTTGGCACGCGTAACGCAAACCCAGCCCGTTCCGACGGAAAAGGGCAAAGTCATCGGATTCTTGGGTGTTCGTGGAGGGATGGGAACAAGCACGTTAGCGCTGAACATCGGCGTCGCACTTCATCAAACTGGCCAAGCCGTGATAATCGCCGAGATCACTCCTGGGCGGGGATCGATGGCCCTTGAACTCGGCTTCGATGATTCGAGGGGACTCTCTACCCTACTTTCGCGGCAGGCGAAGGACATCCACTTGCGCTCCGTCGAGGCCTCGCTTGAGAGCCACAGATCCGGAGTTCGATTGCTGCTTTCTTCACACTCGCCAGCGGAGATGGACCTGCAGGAGTCGCTTGATCGGATGGTGCCGATCCTCGGCAATCTGGGGTCCCTGGCAACCGTTGTGCTGCTCGACCTTGGATCTGCAGCTCCTTCCCGCCTCAAGCCGCTGCTCGACCTGTGTGATGTCATAGTGCTGGTCATGGAACCCATCTTCCCCTCAACTTCATTTGGCACGGCCATGATTGAGGAATTGGTAAAGCGAGGCATAGATCGCAAGAAGCTCAACCTCGCACTAATTACACGAATGCGCACCGGTGTTCAGATCCCTTGGCGAAAGATCGAAGCCCAGATGGGAATCGAATTCGTCGGTGCTCTTCCCCCCGCGGCGGACATGGCGCATCAGGCATCACAATCCAAAAGGCCGCTCATCGTCGTGCAAGCCGGAAGTGTGGTGAGTGACCAAATTCGTAAGATGGCAGAGGAAATCGCCAAGAACGCACATCTGGCGCTAGCAAAAAGCCACCCGTGACCGCCGACATCTCCTCGATCGACATACGACGCGCAGCCGATCTCATCCGCTCGGCAAAAAACACAATAGCTCTGACAGGCGCTGGGATCTCAACACCTTCAGGAATCCCCGATTTTCGCTCTGCGGGGTCAGGTCTTTGGGAACGCTATGATCCCATGGAGGTCGCTTCGATATTGGCCTTTCGCTACAATCCTGAGCGCTTCTACGAGTGGATGCGCCCAATGGCCGACTTGATGTTGAAGGCGGAGCCTAATCCTGCCCATGTCGCCCTGGCTCAACTCGAGGAAACCGGCCACTTGAATGGCCTCATCACCCAAAACATCGATGGCCTTCATCAACGCGCCGGATCGAAGCAAGTGGTCGAGATCCATGGTCATTTCCGTCAGGCTACCTGCATTTCTTGCTATCGATCATACCCAACGGAGCATATGCTCATCGACTTTGCCGAAAGCGGCCGCATACCGCGCTGTGAAGAGTGTCAAGGCATCTTGAAGCCCGATGCTGTATTGTTCGGCGAGCAGCTACCTGCCGATGCAGTGCGCACAGCAAAGCAGTGGATTAGGAATTGCGATCTGTTCTTAGCTTTGGGATCTTCGTTGGAGGTGGTGCCGGTAGCATACTTCCCAATGGAAGCTCTCAACTCCGGAGCGGACTTGCTCATTTTCAACAATACACCTACATACGTCGATGAGCGCGCAAGTGTAGTCTTCAGACAGGACGTTGCAGAGTCCCTGCCGCAATTGGTGACGGAGGTCCTGAGTGAGTAAGAAGCGCACGAGGCGCACTGGCGATACAGCAAAACTTCGCAACTATCCGCGGTTGGTTCGTCGCTACGAACGTCTCATCGAAATCGCATCCGATCTGGCTTCATCCCTCGATTTGGATGCGTTGCTCGGACGCATCGTTCTGGCGGCACAAGAATTGACGGATTGCGAAGCCGCCTCTCTGCTTCTCTATGATTCCCAGACCAACCATCTCCATTTTGAAGCTGCTACCACTAGTCTCGATGGCGGATTGGATCAGAAGGCCGTTCCTATCGACAGCAGCATTGCGGGATGGGTTTTCGAAAAGGGCAAAGTGGCGCTGGTCAAGGATGTGCTGCAAGATCCGCGCTTCTTTGGCGAAGTCGATGCCATCACGCACATTAAAACCCGGTCCATCCTATGCGTTCCCATGAGGTTGAAAAAGAAGACACTTGGCGTGATTGAAGCGGTCAACAAGAAAGAGGGGGAATTCGATGAGGATGATACAAGCGTGCTGCAGGCAGTCGCTACGCAAGCCGCGATCT
>DAOVIK010000280.1 GCA_030673735.1 Anaerolineae bacterium | reverse complement strand
TGATCCCGGCGCAAAGAAGCGGCGCCACATCTTCATCGCCCATTCCCTCGAGAAGGTGGAGCGCGAAGCCAGCATCGGCGAGCATGTACTCCGCGCAACCTCCGTCAACATGGAAACCGGTGAATTCGGCATGCTCGCAGAGGTTCTCCTCGCCGCGCCTACAGAACTCGCACGTGCGGCAAGCCCGATACAGCCAGGGCACGCCCACACGATCTCTCCGCTCCCAACCCTGCGCTCCTTCTCCAAGAGCCTCCACCTTCCCCACCACTTGGTGGCCGGGCGTGATGGGCAGACCCGGCAGTGAGATGTCGCCCTCGACGGTGTGCAAGTCGGTATGGCAGATCCCGCAAGCATTCACTTTCACGAGAAGCTGCCCCGGGCCAGGCTTGGGCCGGGGCAGCGTTGTAGCAACCAGGGGAGCGTTCTCGATCGGCTGGGGCTTCGCAAGACGGAGCGCCTTCATGCTCGCGATCCTTGGCCCGCACGATCGTGCGGACGGTGATCTATTCCTGGGATTTGCCGTCGGAAGCGATGAATTCCTCCGTCATCTGCCGTGCGACTTCGTCCTTGAACTGCTTCGGAGGGGTCTTCATGAAGTAGGCCGATGGACCGAGGATCGGCCCGGCCAGGCCCCGATCGAGCGCCAGCTTAGCGCAACGCACGGCATCGATGATGACGCCGGCCGAATTGGGCGAATCCCACACTTCAAGCTTGAGCTCCAGGTTCAGCGGAACATCGCCGAAAGCGGTTCCCTCCATGCGGATGTGGCACCATTTTCGGTCGGTCAGCCAAGGTACATAATCGCTCGGTCCGACGTGAACATCGTCTTCAGGCATCTCATAGGGCAGCTGGCTGGTTACCGCTTGGGTCTTGGAAATCTTCTTGGATATCAATCGCTCCCGTTCGAGCATGTTGTAGAAATCCATGTTTCCGCCGAAGTTGAGCTGGTAGGTGTGGTCCAGGCGAACTCCTCGATCGACGAAAAGCGTGGTGAGCGCGCGATGCACAATCGTAGCTCCCACCTGGCTCTTGATGTCATCGCCGATGATCGGCAAACCGCGCTCCTTGAAGCGCGGCGCCCAGTAATCCGAGCTGGCGAGAAACACCGGAATGGCATTCACGAACGCGCAGCCCGCATCCAGCGCTTGCTCCACGTACCACTTGGTGGCCATCTCCGAGCCAACGGGAAGGAAGTTGACGACCACGTCCGTCTTGGTTTTCTTGAGGATGCCGATGATGTCATCCGTAGGGCCAGTGGCCTTCTCCACCACTTGGGAGAGGTACTTCCCAATGCCATCATGAGTCATGCCCCTATGCACCATAACTCCCTGAGACGGCACATCGGTGAACTTCATCGTGTTGTTGGGATGGGCGAAGATCGCTTCTCCCAGGTCCTTTCCTACTTTGCCCTTGACCACATCGAAGGCGGCGCTGAACTCGATGTCTCGCACGTGATAGCCGCCTACGACAACGTGCATCAATCCCGGGATTGGGTCGTCGGGTTTGGCATTCCTGTAGTAATGCACGCCTTGTACGAGCGAAGAGGCGCAGTTTCCAACCCCGATGATCGCTACACGCACTTTCTTGCTGCCCGGCATGAACGCCTCCTTGGATTGCTGTTCATCCCCCAAAGTCTAGCACGCATTTGATAGCTTGGTGTAAACCTACCCTGACTGGGCCTGTGCTAAAATCCACTATACGCTCTCGGATGTCATCGTGGCAAAGAAGAAAGCTCCATTGTCCAGGACCGAACGACTGCGACGCCTGCTCGAGATCAGCAGGATTCTATCCTCGACGCTCGAACTTCCGCTGCTTCTGCAAGCCATCGTCGAGCTAGCTACTGAGCTGACCAACAGCGAGGCGGCTTCCATCCTGCTGTACGAGAGAGACTCGGGGCAGTTGAGATTCGCCGTCACCCCCCTACATCAAGGCGACAGCCTGGATCAACTCAACGTTCCGCTTGATGAAAGCGCCGCCGGCTGGGCCTTCACCAACCGGCGCCCCCTGGTGATCCAAGACGCGGCCGACGATCCGCGCGTCTTCCGCAAGGTAGACCAGACCATCGACTTCGAAACGCGTTCGCTCCTGGCGGTTCCTCTGATGATCAAGAAGGAGCCGATCGGCGTTGTCGAGGCCGTCAACAAGCTCGAACAGGGCCATTATACTGAAGACGACTTGGAGTTCCTAGAGACTCTTGCCGCTCAAGCGGCCATCGCCATCGAGAATGCCAGGCTGCTGCGGGAGCTTCAAACCGCAAACATCGAGCTCGAGCGCCTGGATCGCATGAAGTCGGACTTCGTCGCCATCACCTCCCACGAACTGCGTACGCCCTTGGGTTTGATCTTGGGGCACGCGACATACCTGACGGAAATCGTCCCCAAAGAGTACACAGAACAGGTCGAGGCCATTACCCGGAGCGCGATGCGCCTGAAGACGATCATCGAAGATCTCTCCTCCATCGCCCACAAGGAGCAAGGCGAAGCCCGAATCCGCCGCACGTTCTTCTCCATGAGCGATCTTGCGCAAGAGGTATTGGAGCGCTTCAGCACCTTGGCATCCGAGAAATCAATCAAGCTGCTGCCCGAGCTTCCGCGAAAGGGCTCGCTCAAGGTCGAAGCAGACCGCGAGAAACTCAAAGTCGCCCTCTCGCACCTGGTTCGCAATGCCCTCACGTTCACCGATCCAGACGGCACCGTGAGCATTCAAGCCGAGAAGCAGAATGGCTACGTGAAGGTGACCGTGAGCGACTCCGGCATTGGCATCCCAGAAGATGATGTCGCACGCGTGTTCGAGCGCTTCTTTCAGGTAGAAACACACCTGACGCGCAAGCATGGAGGCATGGGTTTGGGCCTCTCGATAGCCAAGGCCATGATTGAACTGCACGGCGGTCAGATATGGTGTGAGAGCGAGGAGGGCGCCGGCAGCAAGTTCGCCTTCATCATTCCGGAAAGAGCGCGACAGGCTGAGGCCGCGGCGCGGGTCTTCAAGACGAGCTGATCTCGAATTCGACCGTTGATTTTGACAGTGTGTACCAT
>DAOVIK010000108.1 GCA_030673735.1 Anaerolineae bacterium | reverse complement strand
GCTGCGACCTCCACGACCTCCTCCTGATGGGGAATGTGCCTGCGCAAAACCCGAACCATTCGAGTGTAGCTTGCAGCCGATCTATCGTCAATGCGTCGCGCTTGCGCGAAGGTGCACTTGGGTGCAAGAGATGGGAGAGGGCGACGGCGTTGCAGCGATGGGAGTGTTCACGCCGTATGCGCTGAGGTTGCATGCCTCCGTAAAGCTCCCGGAACACAAACTCAACTTTCGCTTAAGCTCCCCACAAGAAAAGCCGGGCAACCGCCCGGCGTGTGTCCATTATTGGAGTTTCCTTTTGCGCTATCTCAATACCACAGTCAGAAGTGTATGGCAGGCGAGCATTCCCTCAGGCTGCCAATCAGTCCCCAGGAAGAGCTTCTCTCTCCTGTGAGTAGGTTCTTGGTTCGAATGTGGAAGGGGCAGCCTGACTGGCTGCCCCTTTTCATTGGTTTGCGTTATGCCCAACCGCGAAGCCGAACCACCTCGGCCACTCGTTCGACCGCAACAAGGTATGCTGCTAAACGATTATGCGCCTTGTGCTTCTGGGCAGCGTCATGGACGGTGTGAAATGCGGCCGTCATCTTGGCATCCAACCGCTCGTGCACCAAATCGAGAGGCCAATAGTAATCGTAGGCGTTCTGCACCATCTCGAAATAGGATACCGTAACGCCGCCGGCGTTGCACAAGAAGTCTGGGATGACATACACGCCGTTCTTGTGCAGAATCTGGTCTGCCTCCGGTGTTGTCGGGCCGTTGGCGAGTTCGACGCTGATCTTAGCCTTAATGTTCTCCGCGTTTTCTGCGGTGATCACGTTCTCAAGCGCTGCCGGCATGAGCACGGTCACATCCAGCTCAAGAAGCTCCTCGTTCGTGATGTCCTTGGCGCCAGGGAACCCGATCACCGATCCGGTCTTCTTCTTATGCGCCACGACTTTCTCGCAATCCAGGCCATCCTCTGTGTAGATGCCGCCCCGGGAGTCTGAAACCGCTACGATCTTGAGACCGAGGAGTTCATCTCCCAGAGCGTGGCCAAACGAACCTGCGTTGCCGTAGCCTTGGATGGCTGTTGTTGCGCCCTTGAGGTCGATGCCGAGGACCTTCCCGGCTTCGCGCAAGGTAAAGATGCCGCCTCGGGCAGTGGCGTCGCCGCGCCCGGCTGAACCGCCCATTGGAATGGGCTTCCCGGTGATCACGCCAAATTCGTTGTAGCCCTTGAGGAAGGCAAATTCGTCTGCCATCCAAGCCATGATCTGAGGATTAGTGTACACGTCGGGAGCGGGGACATCCATCTCCAGTCCAATGATTCTTCCCACCTGGCGGATGTAGGCGCGACTGAGGCGCTCGAGTTCGCCCTGCGACATTTCCTTGGGATTGCAAATGATGCCACCCTTGCTCCCTCCAAGCGGAATGTCAACAACCGCGCATTTCCAGGTCATCCAAGCTGCCAGGGCCCGCACAGTGTCGATCGTCTCATCGGGGTGGAAGCGGAGTCCACCCTTCGTCGGTCCGCGAGCATCGTTGTATTGAACACGGAAGCCGCGAAAGACTTTGGTGGTTCCGTCGTCCATCTTCACGGGCAGCGTTACGGTTAGCTCGCGGATCGGCCATCGTAGGAGCTCGTGCATGCCTGCATCAAGCTTGAGCACCTCCGCCGCCTCATCCAACTGCTGCTGTGCTATGTGGAATGGGTTCAGCTTCTCTTTTGATTCGGATGGCATTTGCTGTCTCCTTTATCATGTTCAATGATTGGCATTCTTGATATTGCGATTTGCATGACTCAATGATTCAAGGCTGGTATTCCTCCCTCATCTTGCTCCGGGCTGCGGCGGCTCTTTCCAGCTCCGCGGCACCCCAATCGAAATCGGCTTGACGCCGGAGCTCCGCTGTTTGGGACTTCCAAGTTGGCTTGTAGCAACTCTTGTGGGAAGAGGTGAGGATTAGCGCGCTTGAAGAACTCCATGACCGAATCCATAGCCTTTTCCATGGCTTAATCGAATATGACACAGAACGATTACGATGGCAAGAAACGAAAGTAACATGATGTCCGGATATGTATCTTTTTTCACAACTCTTCCAGAAGCCGGCGTTAATCCCTTCATCTCTGGGGAGGAATAAGCTGGCCTGCCCCAGATGCGAGGCATCTGGTCATGATTGCCCGCTCTTGAATCGCTCCTGCGATCTGAACCAATTCTTCACAATGTCTTATCACCACCAAAATGCATTTTCTGTAGCCTTTGAGTGGCAATCATGGCACGCACAGGGAGAAATGGGATGGCAACATTGGAAATGACTGAACCAATCGACCTTGCACAAACCAAACAGCGTCAACCTGGCTCGCGGAAGCGACGTTGGCTGGTTCTTGGAGGGTTGGGAGCGATCATCATGCTGGCGGCGTTCCTGCGTTTCTATGAACTCGGCGCATATGGTGTCGGCAACACCTACTACGCCGCCACCGTCAAGAGCATGCTGACCTCCTGGAAGAATTTCTTTTTCGCCTCGTTTGAGCCGGGCGGATCGGTCACGGTCGATAAGCCGCCGTTGGGCCTTTGGGTTCAGGCGGTTTCGGCATTCTTCTTGGGCGTAAACGGCTTCGCTCTGGCGCTGCCGCAAGCTATGGCAGGGGTACTGTCCATTCCGCTGCTCTACTATCTCGTGAAGCGGCAGTTTGGCAAATGGGCCGGGCTGATTGCCGCGCTGGCATTGGCTATCCTGCCAGCCGCCATCGCCACTGAGCGCAACAACACCATGGATGGGCTGCTGGTGTTCGTTCTGCTGTTGGCCGCGTGGGCCTTCATTGAATCCGTGCGCCTCGGCCGCTTCCGATACCTGCTCCTCGGCGCCTTCATCGTTGGACTCGGCTTCAACATCAAGATGCTGCAAGCGTTGATGCCGCTGCCTGCATTCTACGCCCTCTACTTCTTCGGCGCTCCACATAAATGGTGGAAGCGCATCGCACACCTCGCTGCAGCGAGCGCGCTATTGGTGGTGGTTTCGCTGGCATGGGCGGTTGTTGTCGACCTGACCCCAGCGGAAGAGCGGCCCTACGTCGGAAGCAGCGAGACCAACTCGATGCTCGAGCTCATTCTGGGCCACAACGGAATCAGGAGGTTGACCTCAAACGCAATCGTCGGTTCCGATGGTCCGGCAGGTGGGGCCTCTCCCGCTGACGGCCCTCGGATTCCACCGCCCCAAGGGGACGGATTTGACGGACCGTTTGCTCGCGGCGCGCCAGATGGAGGATATCCGCGCCAATTCCCAGACAATCCTGCCTCGCCCCCGCTTGGGCCTCCTCCGGATGGAATCCAAGACGGCAATCGACCCCTTTTCCCCGGCGACGACTATCCAGCCCAACGTTATCTACCGCCTGCTCAGCCTGGAGACCAAGGTCCTGGGCGCGCGGGGCCGGGAGACGGCGCACCAACAACCCGCTTCTCTTCAGAAGTCGGCCGCGCCGGCGCACTGCGCATGTTCAGCGAGCCGCTCGTCGATGAGGCCAGTTGGTTGCTTCCAATCGCCCTCTTGGGATTGCCGATCCTGCTGGCAGTGCTGGGCGTGAGATGGCCCTTGAACGAGAAGCAGCTCGGCATAGTGCTTTGGGCTGGGTGGCTTATACCCGCACTGCTCTACTTCAGCTTCACGACCGGCCTGTTCCACGCTTATTACGTCGTTATGCTGGGGCCTCCGATGGCGGCACTGGTTGGGGCTGCCGCCTGGGCCCTGCACAAGATCAACCGCGAGCGGCCCTGGCGTGGATGGATCCTGATCGGCCTGCTGACAGCAGCCACGATCTTGGTCCAGGCTCTCGCGGTCATCAGCTATCCCGACTACGCCGGACCAATCATCCTGACCTCAATCCTGTTGTGGTTGGCCGGATTTGCGCTTCTGTCTCTTCAGAAGCGGAACCGCACCCGCAAGGCGGCCTACGCTCTGTTGACTGCCGCCGTGGCGGTGGCGCCCATGATCTGGTCATTTGCCACCACACTCAACCCAAATGCCAGCATGGGACTTCCCAATGCCGGTCCTTATGTCGAAGACGCTTCCCGGCGAATGAACACAGCCGAGCTTTCCGAGACACAGCAGGCAATGCTTGATTATCTGCTAGCCAACACCAATCCAGATGGGTACCTGGTCGCAACTGCGAGCTCGCACACCGCCTCCCCTCTCATCCTTGCCACGGGAAGGCCGGTATTGACCTTCGGGGGATTCACCGGCCGCGATAATGTGATCTCCGTCGAGCAATTAGCCGAGATGGTGGCCGCAGGAGAGATCAGGTTCGTGATCTCTGACGGCTCGCTCCAGCAGCAGAAACCGGAGATTGCCTCATGGGTGCAGCGCAATTGCACGATCGTGTCCCTGCCGGGAATGCCAACCAGCACGCTTCAGCCCGGGCAAGGGCGCACGCCCCGAGACCCTGGCCAAACAGGCATGTTGCTCGATTGCGGATCCAGCTGGGTTCTCCAGGAGGCCTCCGATGGCCACGCTCAATAAGCGCACGCATTCCATCGCCATCCGCCAAGCTGAATGGATCGAGCAGGGGATCAAGTTCTTGCTCGTCGGCCTGATGAACACCTCCATTGACCTTGGCCTGTACTATCTACTCACGCGATTCATAGCCGCCTTCGCCGAAGCCAGCGTGTTGGCCAAGGGTGTCTCCTATGCGGCCGGGGTGATCAATAGCTATCTGTGGAACCGATCTTGGACCTTTCGCTCGGAAGATCGTTCGTGGAGGACCTTTGCACCTTTCGCCCTGACGAACCTCATCGGCATGGCCATCAACGCCGGAGCGCTATGGTTCGGTATGCAGTCGCTGTCCCTTTCGGAAACAGGCGGGCTTCTTCTGGCCACGGCCCTTGCCTTCATCTGGAATTTCAGCATCAGCAAGTTCTTGATTTTCAAGCGATGAGCAAGCCACCGAGGATTGTCGGATCGGCTAGCGCCTGAAATCCAACAAGCTGGGGAAAACCGAAGCCATTCCCGCCTTCGTTACCAGAGAGCCGATGGGATGAATGCCCATGAGCAGCCTTCCATCTCGCAGCGTAGCGACGAGGGCCATTCCTACAACCTGCCCTGTGTGCCCGCTGAGCACGGGCGAACCGCTCATCAAAGCTGGTTCGAATATCTCATCCATCACGATCCACGCGCCAAGCTCATCAACAGCAAGCACGGAACCTTCATACACACCCTGTCTGTCCGAATCGTCTCCCAGTCCGCTGTAGAGCACCACTCGTTCGCCAGGCTGGGGAGCGCCACGCGGATCCGGCTCCAGAACCAATGACGGATCCACGTCCTGGTCAAACCTGAGCAGCACAAAGTCATTCGTCAGATCCATGCTCAGAAATCGCGGCCGCCCGGGGATCCCATAAAGCGTTGAGGAGTCGGCGATGAATTCCTCCTCGCCGGCGATACGAAATGCGACGCTCTCAAGAGCGTACGTCGCGCCTCCCAGGGCCAGACTGTGGGCCGCGGTTATGCCGATAGCTTCTCCTCCCGGAACTGCCAGCAGGAAGCCACACCCTGCCAGCCGGTAGTCTTCATCGCCGTAGCGCGCCCACTCCTGCAATCCGGCAGGCCCAACAGGAAGTTCCCCTCGTGCGGCCACGATCGTGGGTTGTGGAGGGATAGTGCCGGAGGGAGGCTGAGGCATTAATTGTGGCAGCGCGATTGCCAGAGCCGCAAGCAACACCGCCAGGAATCCGAGCCCCAACGCCAAGCCACGCAGCACAAATCGCCAGTTCATCATCTTGTATGCCGATTATCCATTTATGCAGTCCGTTGGTGTGCGGTCAAACCCAATCACCGCCGCAATCCAGAACGGTCACACCAATCTTAGACCAACTCCGGAATCGTGGCACGTGGGATTCAATACCCACATCGTAAGGAAGCCCATATAACACTCCTACACAATGCTGAAGCGCCGCTCCATCCTAATCAGTTCTTAATACACGGTTATCAAGCGCTGAACACCATCATGCTAATCTATTGCCAGCTCGCCGTGATCGCGCGATGAGCCACTCGCGCCTCCGCACTGCCGGGCGGAGTGTGCATGAAGTCGGGGTAAGATTGAACTGCCAAAGAACGGTATCCGTGTATTGAGGTCACCCATGACAAGCACTATCCTGGTGGTAGACGACAACGCTAGCGTGCGCGCACTT
>DAOVIK010000404.1 GCA_030673735.1 Anaerolineae bacterium | reverse complement strand
CTCGTTTCACGCTTCGTCGGAATCCTCGGCCAATTCTTCCCATGCCTTCAAGGCTGAATGCAGTTCGGCTTCCAGCTTGGCATACTCTTGCCCAAGGCGGGTAACGGTCTCTACGTCCGTGCCCGCTTGCTCCAATTGCTGCGACACCAAGGCCAGGTCATTCTCGAGGGAGGTAATCTTGGCTTCCGTGTCGGAGAGAGCCGCTGGCCCACGGCCGGAGTTACGCGGCCGTGGGCTTCCGGCTCGCCGACTCTCTCGGCGGCGAGCCGGGGGCGCGGCGGCTTCCCGCCGCGCAGCGGCATACGAATCGTACCCGCCCAGATGGACGTACATTTCCCGGCCTTGCGGTGAGATGGCCCACACTTGTGTGGCAAGCGCTTCGATCAAATAGCGGTCGTGCGATACGAGCAGGATCGTTCCTGGGAAATCAGCCAATGATCCCTGCAATACCTCTTGTGAGGGCAAATCGAGATGCGTGGTGGGCTCATCCAGCAGAAGAAGATTGGCGCCCAGGAGCGTGAGCTTGGCCAACGCCAGCCGCCCGCGCTCGCCTCCGCTGAGAACCCCCACGCGCTTATCCACATCATCGCCGCTGAAGAGATAGCTGCCAAGAAGATTGCGTGCCTGGGAGATCTTCAAACCCGCGCCGGTGCTCAGGATCTCGTCAAGTACCGTCAATTCGGAATCCAGATCTTCATGCGCTTGCGCGAAGTAGCCTACCTTCAAGCTGGCGCCCAGCTTCACTTCTCCTTCAAGTGGGGGGACTTCTCCAAGCAGCATCTTGAGGAAGGTGGTCTTGCCCGCGCCGTTGGGTCCGATCACGGCGGCGCATTCTCCGCGCATGAGCACCAGGTCGGGAGCGATGAAGAGCGGTTCGTCGTCATCGGGAAAACCAACCGCCAGTTTCTTGGTCTCCAATACGCGATCGCCGGAGCGGCGTGTCACTCCGAAATCGATGCTCACCGGACGGCTGGAGGTTGGCTGGTCGACGGCGTGATCGCGCAGCAAGCGCTGCAGGCGCTTGCGCCGCCCCTGTGCCTGACGGGTCTTTTGCCCTGCGATGTTGCGTCGAATGAAATCCAACTCACGCCGAACATGTTGCTGTTGGGTATCATACTGCTTGCGATGCAACTCAAGCCGATCGGCGCGCTGAAGGACATAGGCCGAGTAGTTGCCGCGGTAAAGGGTGATGGCGTGAGGCGATAGATCCCAAACCCTGTCCACGCAGTTGTCAAGGAAGTAGCGATCGTGGGAGACGATCACCACAGCTCCTCCGAATTCGCGCAGCCATCCTTCCAACCACTCGATGGCTTCGATGTCCAGGTGGTTGGTGGGTTCGTCCAGCACGAGCAGGTCGGGATTCTCGAGAAGTAATCGAGCCAGCAAGGCGCGCGTTCGTTCTCCGCCGGAGAGTGAGTCCAGCTTTCGTTCGAATTCCTCGGTCGTGAAGGACATGCCGGTGAGCACACGGCGGGTCGTGGCGTGGTAGGTGTAGCCGCCGGCAAGTTCGAAGGCCTCCTGCAGTCGTCCATAGCGCGCCATGGCGGATTCGGCCTTGGCGGGATCGCCCATGGCATGTTCGAGCTGCGCCAGCTCGGCCTCTTGCTCGCGCAGCTTATCAAACGCTCCCAGGCCGTATTCCCAGAGGGTTGACTCCAGATCGTCTTTCGTGTGGGGCGAGTAGGGGGCTTCCTGTGACAGGAAGCCGGTCTTCAGTGCCCGGGCGCGCTGCACGGAACCTTGGTCGGGTTTCTCGAGGCCCACCAGCAGGCGCAGTAGGGTGCTCTTGCCGATGCCGTTGGGTCCCACCAGGGCGATGCGGGCGCGCTGAGGGATGACGAGCGAGATGCCGGCGAAGACGTCTTGCGCGCCGTAGGATTTCTTGAGATCGGAGGCCGAGATCACGGACATGGGATCCTCGGGGCGATT
>DAOVIK010000059.1 GCA_030673735.1 Anaerolineae bacterium | reverse complement strand
TCTTGTCCATCCGCATCTGGGCCAGCCTTGGCATACTTGGCAAGTAGATAGATATCGACAACCATCAGCACGGCATAAATCACCACGAAGGTGATCAAGCTGAATAGTGCTGTTCCCACGCCAAGGTTCGGAGAAACGGCGTCTTCGGTCTTGAGCAGCCCATGCACAATCCACGGCTGGCGGCCGGCCTCGGTCAGTATCCAGCCGGCGGTGTTGGCAAGGTAGGGCAGTGGAATCACCAAGACTATCCACTTGAGCCAGCGAGCCCATTTCGCGGGCAGGTTCTTCAAGTCCATGAGCAGCGAAAACGCTCCCAGGGCGATCATCAACAAACCGAGACCAACCATTATGCGGAACATCCAAAAGGTCAGCGGCACCAGGGGCACGTAGTCTCCTGGTCCATATTTGGCGGCGTATTCCGCCTGAATCTGATTGATGCCCGGGACTTCGCCCTCCAGTCGGAAGTAATAGAGCAGGCTGAGTGCTCTAGGTATTTGCAGGCTCCAGATCTCGTTTTTGCCGGTCCTGTCGAAGATGGCTACCACAGTAAAGGGTGCCGGATCGGCTGTATCCCACAGTGCTTCGGAGGCGGCAGCTGCCATCGGTTGGACTTCGAGTAAATGGGTGCCCTGCACGTGTCCTGCCAATCCGACCATTACTGCAGCAATGAGGCCGATGATAGCTGCGAGGCGAAATGAGCGCCGAAAGAACTCTACGTTTTGCTTGCGAGCCAGATGATAGGCGCTTATGCCTAGCACGAAGAAGGCAGCCGTGACAAAGCCGGCGGAGAGGGTGTGCCAGAGGAACAGCCAAGCGCGAGGGTTGAACACCAGAGCTGCGAAATCCACAAGCTCGGCGCGACCTGTGGCCTCGTTGATCACATGGCCGACCGGGCTTTGCATCCATGCGTTGGCCATCAGGATCCACAACGCGGATAAGTTCGAACCAAGTACGACCAGCCAGATCGTTGTCGCGTGCAGACCCTTAGAGAGCCGATCCCAACCGAAGATCCAAATGCCCAGGAAGGTCGACTCAAGGAAGAAAGCCAACAACGCTTCGATGGCCAGCGGAGCGCCGAAGATATCGCCGACGAAGCGCGAAAACTCCGACCAATTCATACCAAATTGGAATTCGAGGACGATCCCCGTCACCACGCCCATGGCGAAGTTGATCAGAAACAGCTTTCCCCAGAATTTCGCCAGACGTTTGTAGGTTTCGTCGCCGGTGCGTACGTAAATCGTCTCCCAGATGGCGACGAACCATCCCAGTCCAAGGGTCAGGGGGATGAAGAAGAAGTGATAGATGGTGGTGAGAGCGAATTGCCATCGGGACAGGAGGACAGGATCCATCGGACACCTCCCTCATAGAATCGGATCTGCAGTGCGCTACCTCATGGGCCAGAAGCCGCTCAAGAAGATGCGTAAGAGCGTATCCACGATCAGGCCCAAGATGAGCAGACCACCGAACATACGGTTGTGGAAGAATGCGAACCCCGAAAACCAGACCGGCCAAGCCGGGTAATCCTCCGGCGGCTCCTCGGGACGAGGTTTGCTCAGCATGTTGAGTACAAGGAGAAGCCGTTTCCCCGCCAGGAAGACGATCAGCATGACAGGGGTGAAGTAGCGCGGCACGAAGATCAAGTACACGATGACTGCATAAGTGATCACCAGGGCCGCGATGTTGATATACCGGGCGGCCTTTTCGCCGAACCTCACCGGCATGGTGCCAACGCCTCGCTGCTTGTCGTCATCCAACTTGTCGATGTGCTTACTGATGTTGATGCTGGCTACGCTCAAGCCAAAGGGAATACCCGCCAAGGCCACGAGCCAGGCGTTCTCGGTCCAGCCACGCGCCAGGACGATGTAAACGCCGGCAGTCATGATCGGGCCCCAGATCAGAAAGATGAAAAGCTCGCCCAGCGCTAGGTACTTGAGTGGCCATGTGTAGAGCAGCAGCACCAGCGCGCCGATGGCGAAAAGCCCGATCACGATCGGGGAGAAATTGGTATAGATCAGCGCATATACGCCCGAAAGGACTGCCAGTGCACCGCTGACAACGAACCATCGCAGCTGTTGGCGTTCGGTCCAGAATCCCTGCACAAGGGGGTGGACACCATATTCGATGCGAAAATAGTTGTCCTTATCTACGCCACGTTTGAAATCGGTGTAGTCGTTAAGTAGGTTGTTCGTGCCGTGGGCGATGAACAGACCGAGCGTGACAATTAGCCATGGCAGCCAGTCGAAATGACCATCACGCCAAGCTAGTAGGCCGGCGATGATGCACGAATAGAGTGTCACCGCTGTCACAGCCGCGCGGGTGGCGATCAACCATTTGGAGACGACATCCAGCCGTTCCCACTCTTCCCTGGTGTCCAATTTGACCAGGGTCCAAAAGGCTTTCCTCCACATTGCGAAGTTGATATTCATGGGGCGAACTCTTTTCTTCAAGAGGCTTTGGCGGACGAGTATATTCTAGTCAGATTTGCGATCTGTCCAAGTAGAAGCAGTGCACTATCTCTTGGTTTTGGGTTGGAATTCGTTCGAAAGCGATCAATCCTTGCGAAAGAGGCCAAAGTTCAATGAGTATCTAGGTCTTGAGTGAAGATTCCTCCCGGCCACCCTTGGAGCTTCGGCACCGGATCTTTTCATTGTAAGATCGTAGCGGAACCGCTCCACGCAATAAGCCTAGAACAGACGGCTCGAAGCCGTTAGCCAGCCCCACAGGAGATCACTTCATGAAGCACTTGTTTGATGAAGAACACGATCGTAAAGGGACTTGCTCAGTGAAATGGGAATTCATTCAGCGAGGAGAAGATCTTCTCCACTGGGACCATACTGATGCCTGTTTTGGCCCCGACCGGATCCTTCCCATGTGGGTAGCCGACATGGACTTTCGCTGTCCAGATGCTGTCGTGGAGGCCTTAATAGCTCGCGCCGAACATGGGATCTTTGGATATACAGCTCCTACCGATCCATTCTATCTCTCCGTTGCCAACTGGATGGAGAGGCGATACGGCTGGAAGATCGATCCGAGCTGGATCTGTCTGACCCCAGGCGTAGTACCGGCGCTGAACATGCTTGTTCGTACGTACGTCTCACAAGGGGATAGTGTTCTTATCCAGCCACCTGTCTATTACCCCTTCCATAAGGCGATCGAGAACAACGACGCCGAGTTGGTCCTCAATCCTCTGCTGTATGAGGACGGAAAATATCGAATGGATCTGGCGGATCTTGAGGCCAAGTGCGGAGATCCCAAAGTCAAGATGGCGATCTTATGCAGCCCGCATAATCCCGTGGGGCGTGTGTGGACCAAGGACGAACTCGTAGAATTTGGGAAGATTTGCATCGACAACAACGTTCTCATCGTATCCGACGAGATTCACGGCGACTTGATCTATCCTGACTACATCTTCACCCCTCTTGCGATAATCAACGACGATTTTGCTCAGAATTCTGTAATCTGCACCTCTCCCAGCAAAACCTTCAATCTGGCCGGGCTACAAACATCCTGTATCATCATTCCCAACCAAGATCTGCGCGTGAGGTTCCAAAAAACCCTCCAGGCCAACGGTCTTTTCGGGATAAGCATATTCGGCATGGTCGCGCTCCAGGCGGCATATGATCATGGAGAGGAGTGGCTTGCCCAGGTTCTCGATTACATTGGAGGCAATCTCGAGTATCTGGAAAAGTATGTAGCCGAGCACATCCCGGAAATAGATGTGATTACGCCAGAAGGCACTTATCTCGTCTGGCTTGATTGCCGCAGGCTTCAACTTGACAAGTGGGAGCTAAAGAAACTCATGCTGGAGGAGGCGAAAGTATATCTCGACGAGGGTTTCATCTTTGGCCCCGAGGGCGAAGGCTTCGAGCGCATCAACATCGCTTGCCCCCGGCCAATACTGGTTGAAGCCCTTGATCGGATAAGGCGAGTTATCGGAAGATTGTAGGGGGGTGTCCAGTAAGTCATACAACGACATCGGGCTGCTGCCGGGCAATTGGTATTGGAGTGTGAAATATGTCCAATGAAAGAAACTTGGCGCTCGCGGAGCGATGGTTCAGAGAGTTGTGGAGCATACCAGATCTGAACGTCGCGGATGAAATAGTCGCCCATAACTATGCGCCTGAATGGATACAGATAGAGGCAAAAGGGCCAGCTCAAGTCAAGCATGAGATCAGGTATTTCCGGTCGATCTTCCCGGACCTGAGGTATGAGATCGTCGATGCTGTAGCGACCGGTGACAAGGTGTGGGTCAGGTACAGGGGAACGGGAACGCAAAAGGGAAAAGCCTGGGGATTTGAGAGCACAGGGAAAGATATATGCTTCGAGGGAGTAACGATATTTCAAATAGACGAAAATGGAATGATCATTGATCGATGGGGCGCGTTTTCGTTCTACGACATCTTGGTTGATTTGGAATTGGCCCCACCGCTATGGGATTTGAGCGAGGCTCTTGATGAAGGCAGGAAATCTAACGCTGCCTAGCCAATCGCGGGGAGGAGGTCCCGAAAACTGCGCAATTTGACAGCGAGCCCGGTGCTTCGGCACTG
Organism: Anaerolineae bacterium; assembly: GCA_030673735.1. GTDB lineage: Bacteria > Chloroflexota > Anaerolineae > Anaerolineales > E44-bin32 > W1033. The sequence continues at coordinate 3,513 of DAOVIK010000059.1, read as the reverse complement.
AGCTTTTTCGTTGTAGGATCCTATCGGCGTGCTACCGGCGGAAAACGCGGGACCGACAAGGAGTTCATGATTGATATCGAGCAGTTTTATGCCGGCAAAGAATCGTGTTGCCTCCCCAATCACTCTATTGAAAGGGCACATAACCGCTCGCGCCGATAGCTTCTTTTCCCGCTGCGGTCAACAACCAATCCAAGAGCAACCGTTCCATGCTTTGCTGAGGAGCATTGCTTCGGATCACGGCGTAGACCTCGGTAGTCAAGGAATAGGATCGATCGGCGATGGTCGTTGACGTCGGAGGAACCCCATCAATCCCAATCAGTTTGATCCGCTCGTGGGAGTACATGAACGATGCATAGAAAAACACCGAGTAGCCAATGCCCAGAGGGTCATCGCTTATCGCATTGATTGGTCCCACCATGGATATCAAGATCATATCCGGCGAATCGATCATGCGCGTGCCTCGCATGACCAGTTTCTCCATAAGCTCCTGACTTCCAGAGTTGCGGTTCCTTTGATAGGTGTGGATTTCACCCGCCGCTCCGCCGAGTTCCGACCATTGCGTGATATCCCCCTTATAGGTCGCGCGGATGCTCTCCAGAGTGAGATCCTCTACCGGATTCTCTGTGTTGACCAAGAAGACAAAGGCATCCAAGGCGACAGGAGTGACCTCAAGATCGACGTCTCGATGTTGAGCGGCTTCCAGCTCATCCTGTGAAGGAGCACGTGCCACCAGGATGATGTCTGCATCTCCGCGAATGAGATTCATGTAGGCATCGTGGGTACCGTTGTGTTGAATGCCGAAGATCTTTTCCACAAGCTCCGCAGATCCTGTGAAAGCAGGGTCGGGGATCATTCGCCATGTTGGATCGAACATATCCCCTTCATTCCAGACACATGGAACATGTAGGATTTGGCATGCCAGCATGACCTGCAAGGGATGAGCCGAGGTCGATCCATCCACTCGTGGGTAATTCTGGGCAGTGATTTGGCTTATGTCGATGGGTTCAGGTTGTTCGGGACCGTTCTGCGTAGTTGAGTCGGGAGTGCTGGTTGGAGTCTCTGTTTGGGAGACCAACCCACGGCAGCCGGATATCAAGAGAGTGAATGCGGAAAAGATGAGAATGAGATTCCTCTTCATCGTCGTTGCTCCGTTTGCGAATCAGTAGCCTACTCGATCAAGCCGTGACCATACTAAGCCATAGCTCCGATGATAACAAGGGGAAGTGGCAGCTACCTGACAGAATTGGACCGCCATTGGACAGGAATAGGTTGAATACGCAATCATAATCCGCATCCTAGTGCTTAGGCGCTGGGCTTTTTCAGTGTAAGATCGTAGCCGCGCCGTTGAGCCACAGGGATCAGTGATTTTCGAAAGGACACTTGTGATATGGACATTAATGATCTTGTAGGGGAATTTCTTGCGCAGAAAAGCATAGCCGTGGTGGGCGTATCTGACCGGCGCGAGACTGGGTGCAACATGGCCTACAAGCGTTTTAAGGATGCGGGATACGCCGTCTGGCCGGTCAATCCGCGCCTAACGGAGTTCGACGGCTCTCCTTGTTATCCAAACCTGGGAGCAATCCCGGAGAAGCCGGATGCGGTGTTTATCCTCACGAAACCTGAAATCACTGAGCAGATCGTGCAGGAGTGCATCGACCTAGGGATCGGGCATGTTTGGATGCACTGCATGCTGGGAACCAAACCCGGGCTCGTCGCCGGCATGACCAGCGTCTCCCAGGATGCAGTGGCGCTGTGCAGAGAGAATGGCATCGAGGTGATCCCCGGCTCCTGCCCCAACCAGTTCCTGAATCCGGATTTCCCCCATCGTATGATTCGTGGGGTTTCGCGGATGTTGGGCTTCTTGAGAAGCAGCTAGGCAGAGATGTCCCCCATCCTCAGGAGATGTCATCCTGAGGAGCGCTGTACGCGATCCATGTAGGGACCTCAGGGACGAACAGCGAAGGGTCTCGTTTTATACGGGCATGGCCCGTTGATACCGGAAAACGAGATTCTTCGCTTCGCTCAGAATGACATCCATTTATGGGAGATGTTGCTCAATGCATTGAAGGCTAAGATTTCGCTTATCCCTACCATTAATTCAGGTCGCCCATACGCGGAGAGAAGCTGTGGCGATTATGGAGGCTTGACCTCCTAGACATCTAGATTGTAGAGACGTTGCATGCAACGTCTCTACGCGTACTTCGATGGGGAAGAGGCTGCGATTTGATTGCCTCTTCGATTGTTGAGCCGGAATTACTCCCCCTCCGCTGATGATGTCTCCCAGGATTTCGCCGCCAAGCCCAGTCACGCCTTTCACCTCCCCCGTCGAGGCCTTGACTGCGGCCATGATCCTATCCGCGATGCGGGAGAATGGGAGGCTCTGCAGATAGACCTTGCCCGGGCCGGTCAGCGTGGCCAGGAAGAGGCCTTCCCCGCCGAACAGGGCGTTGGTGAAGCCGCCTACGAACTTGATGTCGTACTCGACGCTTTCGGCGAAGGCCACGAGGCAGCCTGTGTCGACGCGCAATGTCTCGCCAGCAGCCAGGTCCTTCTCAATCACAGTACCGCCAGCATGGATAAAAGCCCTTCCATCGCCTTCAAGGCGCTGCAGGATAAAGCCCTCACCGCCGAAGATGCCAGCCCCGAGCTTCTTGGTCAGTGCGACCTCGACCTCAACGCCCTGGGCGGCGCACAGGAAGGAATCTTTCTGGCACAAGATCTTGCCGCCGAAATCAGTCAATTCGATGGGGATGATCTTTCCCGGGTAGGGAGCGGCGAATGCTGCACGCGACTTCGCCTTACCGTTGTTCAAGAAGCTGGTGATGAAGAAGCTTTCACCGGTAATGGCGCGCTTCAAGCCCTTGAAGATGCCGCCGCCCGTGCCGGTCTGCATTTCGATACCGGTTTCCATGTAGGTCATGGTCCCGGCTTCGGCACGCACGGCCTCACCCGGGTCGAGCTCAATCTCGACCAATTGCAAATCGTCTCCGAAAATGCGGTAATCCACTGCATCACCCATGTCATTCCTCCATAACGATTCTCAATCAAGACGCCAGAAGTCTAGCAGACTTGAGCGTGCAGGCAATCTTCTCAGATGAGGGTTTGCGCTATGCGCGTAAAGACATTGAGGGGATTTGGAACTCATGTACTCTGGGACAGGTAGATTGTAGAGACGCACCGTCCCGCTAAGAACATGCGGGATGAACGACGGTGCGTTTCTACGGGCTCTGGATTAGAGAGGCCGCTTCAAGTACGCCGGGCCACCGCGAGGATATGATCCCGTGAAGGCGGTGGGCCCGGGCGACCGCTGCCTGTCCCGCGTTCCCTGGACTACCCGCCAGCCTGTCCTGGTTTCTTTCAGGGGGCAGGCTCTGCGGGGGTCGCCCCTACAAGTGCAAAAGCTGATCCGAATTCAAGTCTATGGCATCCAGGATAGGTAAATTGTAGAGACGTACCCCGAATAGTGCTCGGGCCAAGCAGCTGTGCGTCTTTCCCGAGGGACCGGTAAATGCC
>DAOVIK010000332.1 GCA_030673735.1 Anaerolineae bacterium | reverse complement strand
TGCCCACGGGACCTGGCGTCCGCGTGGACACAGGTGTCTACCCGGGTTTCGAGATCTCTCCCTACTACGACTCATTGATTTCAAAGCTGATCTGCTGGGGCGAAAGCCGCGCTGAGGCGATTCTGCGCATGCGCCGAGCGCTCGAGGAATACCGCGTGGTGGGTGTGAAGACCAATATTCCGTTCCACCAAAGCATCATGGATTCGCACCGCTTTATGGGCGGACAATACGACACGCGTTTCGTCGAGGAACGCTTTTCAATGGACAAGGCTGAAGAGGGCAAGGAGGATCTCGCTCACATCGCCGCCATCATCTCCACGCTGGTAACCCATCGGGAAGGACAACGCGCTACCCAGATCATGCGCCGCGGCGCACGCGACACGAGCAATTGGAAGTGGTTGGGACGCTGGGAACGCATGCGTCGTTAGTAGCTTGAGAATGATCCCTGAGCACATGCCGGAGGATTCATGAAGTACGTTGCTACGGTTAATGACAAGACCTACGAGATCGAGATCAACGGAGAAGGCGAGATCACGATCAATGGTGAACGCCAGGACGTTGATTTCAAATCGGTTGCCGAGCAATCGGTTTACTCATTGATACTCGACGGCAATTCGTATGAGGCGTACGTGTACCCAGGCGAGGCCGAGATCGAAGTGCTTATGCGCGGCTTGCTCTACCATGTGAGTGTCGAAGACGAGCGCCAGATGCGCCTGCGCCGAACCACCAAGGGCTCGGCGGCAGAAAAGGGTGAGTTCTTCCTCAAGGCTCCCATGCCGGGGCTTGTCATCGGCGTTCCGATACAAGAAGACCAGGACGTAGTGGCCGGCGACAACCTTGTGATCCTCGAATCGATGAAGATGCAGAATGAGCTGAAAGCGCCACGCGACGGCAAGGTCACACGCGTGCGCGTTGAAGCGGGAGACAACGTCGACCAAAACCAGGTGCTGCTCATTCTGGAATGAAGAGATGAAATCCAGAAAAGAGATCGAGGCAAAATTCATCGTCGCGGATTTGGACGAAATCTGCCAGCGACTGCTGGATTTGGGAGGGGCCGTCGTCGTGCCCAAGCAGTCGGAACGCAATCTATACTTCGACACCCCCGATCGAAAGCTCATATCCGGCAAGCAAGTGCTGCGCATCCGAACGAATGATACAGTGCGGATGACCTACAAACGCCAGGAGGAAGCATTCGAAGATCGAACGGAGATCGAATTGACGTTGGACGATGCCACGGAAGCACACGCCCTCCTACTGGCCCTGGGATTCGAGCTGATCTTCGCATGCGAGAAGCGTCGGGAGACATTCGAGCTCGACGACGTGCTGGTGATGCTCGACGAGCTGCCTTTCGGATGCTTCGTCGAGATCGAGGGAGCGACGCTTGAGGACATCCGCAAAGCTTCCTCCAGATTGGGGCTTGACTGGCAGAAGCGCGTGCGGATTAGCTACATGGCACTGTACGATCGATTGCGGGAAGATCTGAAGCTCACGACGACGGAAGCTTCGTTCGAGGCCTTCAACAATCTTCCTCCCCTCCGCGCCGAGAATCTGGGGTTGGTCTACGCCACGCAGAATGTCAAATCTGGCGGAATCACATCATGATCAAGTCGCTCAGGAAGGCCTTTGAAGCATGGAAGAAGGGGCCCTTGGCCAAGAGTCTCGCGCGCCAGCCTGAGCGGAAGGGGGAGTTCAAGACCTCGTCGGATATACCGCTCGAGCCTCTCTACATTCCGCGCGAAGCCGACCTGGCCTACCGGGAACAGATCGGCTTCCCCGGTGAGTATCCATACACTCGCGGCATCCAATCGACGATGTATCGAGGTCGCGTCTGGACCATGCGCCAGTATGCGGGCTATGCCGGCGCGCAGGAATCCAACCGCCGCTACCGCTACCTGTTGGAAGAAGGACAAACCGGCCTTTCGGTGGCGTTCGACTTGCCCACCCAAATCGGATACGACGCCGATGACCCGCATGCGTCCGGCGAAGTGGGAAAAGTGGGCGTATCGATTTCGTCGCTCGAGGACATGGCGCTGCTCTTCGATAGCATTCCCTTGGACAAAGTCTCCACGAGCATGACGATCAATGCACCCGCGGCGATCCTGCTGGCGATGTACATCGCGGTGGCCAAGCGCCAGGGCGTCGACCCGGCGAGCTTGCGGGGAACGATCCAGAATGATGTGCTGAAGGAATATGTGGCGCGAGGAACCTATATCTTCCCTCCAGCTCCGGCGATGCGCCTGATCACCGACGTCTTCGCCTATTGCAAGAGCCATATCCCGCAGTGGAACACGATCTCCATCTCGGGCTATCACATGCGAGAGGCCGGAGCCACTGCGGTGCAGGAGCTGGCCTTCACCCTGGCCAACGCCATCTGCTACGTCGAAGCGGCCCTCGATGCGGGGCTGGCGATCGACGATTTCGCCCCTCAATTGGCGTTCTTCTTGGCCGCTCACAATGACCTGCTCGAGGAGGTCGCCAAGTTCCGCGCCGCGCGGCGCCTTTGGGCACGCTTGATGCGCGATCGATTTGGCGCCAAGGATGCCAGATCCGAGCTCATGCGCTTCCACACCCAGACCGCCGGCTCGACGCTTACTGCCCAGCAGCCG
>DAOVIK010000037.1 GCA_030673735.1 Anaerolineae bacterium | reverse complement strand
TTTGCGATCTTCAGCGGCCCTTCGTTTGATTGCTCCTTAAGAAGCTAGCTCATATGCATCTTAATGATTGCTCGATCTCAATGGGCTGGGCCCTAATTCGACAATCCGTTGCGACATCAAGGTTGCCATTTCGGCGAATTTCGTTCCCATCGCCGACGACAGGTTGAACATTTCAATGCGATCTGCTTCCAATCCGATGTCCGTCAACATCAGTTTCAGGCGGGCCACACGCCGCCGGGCGCTTAGATTGCCTTCTTGGAAATGGCAATCTCCTTCGAGGCAGCCGGCAACCATGACCCCATCGGCTCCATGCTCGAAGGCGTGCAGAACCTCGAGCATATCCAACCGGCCGGTGCAGGGGATTTCAACGATCTTCGTTTCCGCTGGGTAGGGCACGCGCAGCACGCCGGCAAGGTCGGCTGCCGCGTACGCGCAGTAATGGCAGCAGTAGGCCACGATCTGCAATGGAGCCTGGCTGGTCTCTGCCATGCTCATATTCACTCCCCACCCATTGGCGACTCGGATTCGAACTCGAGCAGTGACAATACTTCCCGCTCGACCTGATCGTGGCGATAGTGGGTAAGCTCTATTGCATGCGCCGGGCATTCGCCAACACATGTGCCGCAACCCTGGCAAATAGTGGGTTCGATGCTCGCTACTCCAGCGATGCCTCCCACACCGAGACCTTCGGTCTGGATCAGTGGAACTCCGAAGGGACATATGCGCACACACGTCAGGCATCCAACGCAAGCTTGTGGATCTACTTGGGCAATCACTCCGCCTGCGGCCAAGGTCTCACGCGATAGGATTGTCGTCGCTCGCCCGGCGGCCGCTTGCGCCTGCACAACTGTCTCATCCAGTAGCTTGGGATAATGCGCTGCACCCGCCAAGAAAATCCCATCGTTAGTGAAGTCCACAGGTCTCAGCTTGACATGTGCTTCCAAGAACCAACCGTCCATATCGACGGGGACCTTGAGAGTGGATCCAAGCGCCCGATTTCCGTCTGCCGGCACAACCGGCATCGACAGAACCAGCAAATCCGGTGCCAAGTTCAGGGATCTTCCGAGCACCGCATCCCAGGCTTGGACACGCAATCTCCCGTCCTCACGATCAGTTTGAACGTCCGGTTTTCTTTCCACGTCATAGCGAACGAAAACAACGCCGCTTTCCAGAGCCTGCCTGTACAGCCGCTCTTTGAAGCCGTAGGTACGGATATCTCGGTGAAGGATTGTGATCTGGATCGAAGGCTTGAGTTGTTTGAGCAGAAGTGCATTCTTCAAGGCCGTCGTACAGCAAATGCGTGCGCAATACTCTTCTGCCGGTCCGACGCATTGGATCATCACAACATGCTCTACATCATCCAGTGCAATCGGTTTTATTGGCTTGTGTTGCGATAGGCCCATCGCGAGGGCCAGGTTGTCCTCGATCTCCTGCTGGGTCACGATACTCGGGTGCGATCCGTAGCCATAGTCCTCCCCGCGATACTCCTGGCCTCCTGTGGCTACGATGGTTACACCATGAAGCACATCCTCTTTTTGACCATCCGGGCTTCGCAGGGTAGAGGTGAAATCGCCGACGAAGCCTTTCGTCGCCTCCAGCTCGGAAGGCAGGTGGAGCTTGATCAGTGAATGAGCCTGGACTTTCTCGATGAGTGACTCAAGGTAGGACTGAGGATCAATCTCGCCGGCAGCTTCCTGGCGCATGAGGTTGAAATACAGATGACGAAGATGGCCTCCCAATTGCGGCTCCCGCTCTACGAGGTGCACCGGGAATCCTTGATCGGCAAGTGTGAGCGCAGAGATCATGCCTGCTGGCCCTCCACCGATCACCAAGGCAACTTGACGGACAGGCACGATCGATCGCTCAAGCGATTCAAGCGCTGCAGATCTTGCGACCGACATGCGCACCAAGTCTTTTGCTTTTTGTGTCGCGACCTCCCAATCGTCGGAGTGCACCCAAGAGCAATGGTTGCGGATATTTGCCATGGTGAGCAGGTGCTCGTTGAGAGAGGCGTGGCGGATAACATCCTGGAACAATGGACCATGGGTTATCGGCGTGCAGGAGGCGACAACGACGCGGTTCAAATCATGTTCAGCGACACGATCTTGGATGACTAACGTGCTGTCCTGCGAGCATGTGTACAGCATGTCTTCACTGTGCACGACGTGGGGCAAGGTGGCGGCGTATGCCCTTACCGCCTCAACATCGAGGTAGCCCGCAATATTGGAACCGCAATGGCAAACGAAGACGCCAACCCGTGCGGCTTCACTCTCGACATCTTTCTCCGGGGGGTAGCTGGCTTCACGGGCTAGTGCGCCGCGCGCCGAAGCGAGCAACGCCGCTGCCTGGCTCGCCGCTCCGCTGGCATCGATGACCGACTCCGGAATGTCCTTCGGTTCTCGGAAAGGGCCGACGGCATAGATGCCCGGTCGTGAGGTCTCAACCGGATTGAAAAGCATCGTCCGGCAGAATCCGTACTCGTCAAGCTCGACACCCAATTCGTGTCCCAATTGCTTAACCGCGTCGGAGATTTCCATGCCAACAGATAGGACTACAAGATCGAATTCCTCCTCGACGATGTGTGCTTGGGTTGGCGAGTTCGTGTTCTCCTGATCCTGCGCATAGCGCACGATCAAATTCCCCGTCCCGGGATTCTCCTTGAGTTCTGATATGCGGCTGCGGGTGTACTGGATGCCGTATTGATCTTGGGCACGCTTGTAATAGGCCTCGTAGCCTTTGCTGAAAGCCCTGATATCCATCATAAAGACTTGGACCTGTGCGTCCGGGTCGTGCTCTTTGATGAAGATCGCCTCTTTGGTTGCATACATGCAGCACACGGCGGAGCAGTAATCGTGGCTCTGGTCACGCGAGCCAATGCATTGCAGGAATGCCACCCGCTTGGCAGGACGCCCATCGGAAGGTCGCTTGGCATGACCCTCGGTGGGACCCGATGCGGAGAGCATGCGTTCGAGCTGCAAGGCAGTGATCACGTTTGGATAGCGGCCCAGGCCGAATTCCTGTGAGACCTCGGCCTGATACGCTTGATATCCGGGAGCAAGGATGATCGCCCCGACGTCGAGCTCCACCTGGCTTTCAACCATGTTGTGCTCGACTGCGTCAGCGCCGCAAGCGTACTCACAGGCAAGGCATTCGGAGCAAAGTCCGCATTGCAAACAGCGTTGTGCCTCAGCCCGGGCCTGGCGATCGTTCAACCCCAGGACAACTTCGCGGAAGCTTGTCACGCGTTCTTCCATCGGAAGCAGAGCAGATTCAGTGCGCGGTTTCAATTGGATCTCACCGGCTTGGACGCGATCCGCCAATTCCTCACGTGTGAATTTGACCACCGGTGGGGTTGCTGTCTCTTCCGCTTCCAGTGGTTCGCCTTGGAGGTAGCGATGGATGGATAGGGCCACGCGGTGACCGAGGCCGATTGCCTCAACGATGTAGCTGGCGCCCGTCTTGCGGCCGCCGACGACAAACAGCCCAGGAATCTCGCTGGCGAGTGTCTTGCGATCCGCGGAGAGGTCGTCGTAGTGTGGATGAAGGAAGCTCAGATCGGATTGCTGGCCGACGGTTCCGATCACGGTATCCACCTCGAGCGTGTATTCGCTGCCAGGTTCGATCTTGGGCCGGCGCCGGCCGTGTTCATCAACCGTCATGCCCTTCGCAGTGCGCGCCAGCTCAACGCCGATGACTTTCCCCTCTTCGGTCAGGATGCGTGTGAGGGTCGTGTGCTCGATGAGACGAATACCTTCTGCTTCAACGGCGGCCATCTCCCAGTGGTAGGCCGGCAATTCGCCGCGTGGCCGGGCAAGCGCAAGGTGGACCGTTTCTGCACCGAGACGCCTGGCGACGGCTGCCGCATCGAGGGCCGTCACGCCTCCCCCAACCACGGCGACTCGTGCACCGACGGTTGTGGATTCGCCTAGATTGACTTTTCGCAAGAAGGTCGCTGCGGAGATGACCCCGTCAGCATCCTCGCCCTCGACTCCGAGCGAATGGTCCCGGCTTGAAATACCTGTCGCGAGGCAAACGGCGTCATAGCCTTCCTTGAGCAGCTTGGCGGGATCGCGGATTGGTGAGTTGGTCTTCAGAACTACACCCAAGGCGAGGATGTCGTCAATGTCTTGCTGCAAGACACCCTTCGGCAACCGGTGTGCAGGAATCCCGACGCGCATCATTCCGCCCGCGACGGGTAGCGCTTCATGCACCGTAACGCCGTACCCCATCTTTACCAGGTCATGCGCGGCGGTCAATCCCGCCGGCCCCGCACCAACAATGGCAATCCACTCGGCGCGTGTACGCGGCACCGGTTCTACTTTCTCGCGCCCGAACGCTAACGCATGATCCATGACGAAGCGTTTCAAGGCCATGATCCCGACCGGCTCATCGACAAGGGCACGCGCACAATAGCTCTCACATGGGCGGTGGCAGGTGCGACCGCAAACGCTCGGGAATGGGTTGTCCTCTTTGATCGCGCGAAAGGCTTCCCGGTAGCGGCCCTCGGCGACAAGCGCAATGTAGCCTTGGGCTCGCTGGTCAGCGGGGCACGCATTCCGGCAGGGCGCGGTGCCGAGCTTCTCGATTGCATATGCGTTGGGAACCGCTTGGGGATATAGCTTATAGGCGGCCTTGCGATTAGCGAGGCCTTCATCGAATGTGTCGGGAAGGGCCACCGGGCAGACATCCGCGCAATCGCCGCACCCAACGCATTTCGTGAGATCGATATAGCGCGGCTTCTGGCGCAACGTCACCTTGAAATCGCCTGCTTGTCCGTCGACCTTGATGACTTCAGCATCGACCATGAGATCGATGTTCAGGTGGCGACCAACCTCCACCAGCTTAGGACTGATAGTGCACATGGCACAGTCGTTGGTAGGAAACGTCTTGTCAAGCTTGGCCATGTGCCCACCGATGGCCGACTTGCTCTCGACGAGATACACGCGATACCCTTGCTCGGCCAGGTCAAGGCCGGCTTGCATCCCTGCGATACCACCGCCGACCACAAGGACGGCGCCAGTGACGCTATCGGGAGGGTGCGTGTCCGTCATATATCGTCCTTCCCCAGTGCTTCTTCAACAAGACGCAGCATTACATCAGGCGCCACCGGTTTTTGCAGGTACGCCTCGACATCCATATCCTGACCCGTCTCGAGTTCGTAGCGTCGGCGGCTGGCGTCCTCGACGACGGTGGTGAGGACGATGATCCTTAGATCAGCGTAGGTGGGCTCACTGCGAAGAGCGCGAATGACGGCGAACCCGTCCATTCTGGGCATAAGCAGGTCCAGGATCAAGAGATCGGGTTTTCGCTTTCGAACCAGATCCAAGCATTTCATGCCGTCGATCGCGGTTGCAATTTGATAGCTTTGTGTTCCGAGTATGGTTGTTATAGCTTCGAGGATGTCGGGATCATCATCCGCGACGATGATGTATGGTTGATCGACGATGGCGCTCACATGGCGAAGCAATTCGCCGGGTGGGGCTGGCTTTTCAATATACGCCTCCACATCCATTGCAATGCCGGTTTCCAGTTCATAGCGCCGGTATGCTGCGTCCTCGATGACTGTCGTGAGGATGATGATCGGCAAACCGGCATACTGTGGATCTCCGCGCAGTTCACGGATAACTGCGAAGCCGTCCATGCGGGGCATCATCATGTCGAGGATTAGTAGCTTCGGAGTCTCCTGGCGGATCAATTCCATGCACTGTAATCCATCATTCGCCGTAGCCAGGCGATAATCGCGCGTTTCGAGCACGGCGGAGATCCCCTCACGGATATCCGGGTCGTCATCTGCGATCAGAATCAGTGGTTGCTCACTCATGGTTCCCCTCGTCTATGCCGGCGGAGAGCTACTCGCCCTTTGGCTGGTCGGCTTGAGGTTGGCCACCAGAAGTTCGTGGCCCGCTCATCGAGCGTGGGATGGTGATGGTGAATTTGGTTCCCGGTTTTCCTTTTTCATAGGGGCTTTCGACCTCGATGGTTCCCTCATGGGCATCAACGATCTTCTTGGCTATCGATAAGCCCAGACCTGCCCCACTGATCTCAGCCGCATTCTCTGCGCGATAGAAGTCATCGAAAATGTGCTTCTGGTCTTCAGGGGGAATGCCGATCCCCTCATCACGAACTTCGATGACCAGTGCTTCGGGTTCATCTCGAGCAGAGAGCGTGACCGTGCTCTCCTCGGGTGAGAACTTGATGGCGTTGGCCAGTAGATTGGAGATGACTTGGCGCAACCTGCGACGCGCGGCGGCAATCGGTTGGAATTCGGTCGGTCCGGAAGCTTTCAATCGAATGTTCTTTTGGGTCGCTGCCAAGCGCACTTCCTCGAGCGCTTCGCTACCGACTGCTGCCGGATCAATAGTCTCAAAGTCGGCGCGAATTTGATCGGGCTGAATTCTAGCGAAGTCAAGAATGTCGCTGATAAGGTTCCGTAGATCGATCAATCGCAGCGTGCTTCGCTGAAGCAGGCGCAGTTGCTTGGCGCTGAGTTCACCAGCATAGCCGCCAAGTAGAACTTGAAGGTAATTCTCCACCGCTGCCAGCGGGCGCTTCAGCTCGTGTGAGACGACGGAGAGAAAGTACGTCAGGGTGGAGGTCGCGGTGGTCATTCGACCGCGGATGATCGATGCAATACGCTGACTGATGGCGAATCCAACGGCAGGTTGCTTGAGCATGAGATCACGCAACTTCTCGCCCGGAATCACCAGGAGCTTTGCGTCTTCCGTACAGATGCCGGTGGATGTGTACTGATAGGGCGGCACCAAACTCGACCAGCCGAGCGTTTGCCCAGCGCCAATCATGCTGAGGGGGGCTCGACGGGGTGTTCCTGTTGTGCCAAGCTGGACGAGCTTCTCCAGCGAGATCTTCCCCTCGAGAAGCAAAAGCAGATTCTCCGCAGTTGAGTCTTCTGAGAAGACCACCGATCCTTCGGAGTGCTTCATCTCGGATGCCAAAGGCGCGATGGCTTTGAGTGCATCGTCTGCAAGCTCGGAGAAGATATCGAAGCGTCGCAAGTGATCAATCGTTTCTTTCATCTTCTTTCTCGATTATATGCCCTGCTGACGGCTTTTCGGCCTTCTGCGCAGCCATTTTGGCATTGACCCTCAGGCGATTAGGTCCCAAGCGCTGGATCTCGGCGGCGATTTCGGCTGCGGCGAACGCGAATTCACCAGCCATAGCCGCCGATACGTTGATCATCTGCAATCGCTGCCCCTCGATGCCGATGCTCTCGAGCAAGGACCGAGTATATTCCACTCTGCGTCGGGCGCTTACATTACCTTCCAGGTAATGACAGTCTCCCGGCAGTCAACCCGCCACCATAACGCCGTCAGCGCCGTTCTCAAAGGCGCGCAGGATGTGGATGATATCCACCCGGCCGGTGCATTGAACCTCGATAATCTTGATCGAGGTCGGGTATTGGATGCGCAGGCTGCCGGCCAGGTCGGCGGCATTGTAGGCGCAGTGGCTGCAGCAATATGCAATGATCTGAGATTCGAATTCCGACATCATGCTTTCCAATCTTCTTTGAGCAGGGCATCCAGCTTCACGGTAATCTGGTCGTCCTCCTGATGGGCTATCGTGATTGCCTTGGCTGGGCATTCGGCGGCGCAATTGCCGCAGCCGTGGCACACGGTTGACTCGATGTGCGCCGCACCGGTGATGTCTCCTACTCCAACGAAGTCGCCTAGGACTTTTGGCACGCTGAATGGGCAGACTCTCACGCATGTGAGACAGCCAACGCACTTCTCCGGGTCAACTTGGGCAACAGCACCCCCGGCTGTCAGCGTAGGCTGGCTGAGAATGCGGGCTGCGCGAGCAGCCGCAGCTTGAGCTTGAACGATGGACTCGTCGATGAACTTGGGGTAATGGGCCATCCCGGCCATGAAGTAACCATCGGAGGAGAAATCAACCGGCCGAAGCTTTATGTGCGCCTCTAGGAAGAATCCGTCCGCATCCCTCGATACCTTGAGAGTTGAGGCCAGGTCAGCGGAGCCTTCTGCCGGGATCACCGGCGTACTCAGCAGAAGGATGTCCGGACGGAAGTGCAGCTCGTGTCCGATGCTGTGGTCTTGAATGGCGATTTCCACATGGTCGTTTCGTGCGTGTACTTGTGGCACGTTTTCATCCGTGTACTGCACGAAGATCACGCCTGCTTCTCGCGCCTTGGTGTACAGACGTTCTTTGAAGCCGTAGGCTCGAACATCCTTGAAGAAGATCGTCACTCGCGCCTCGGGTTTCATTCGCTTGAGCGCCAGGGCGTGCTTGAGCGCGGTCGTACAGCAGATGCGGGCGCAATATTGCTTGGCCGGTCCGATACACAGAATCATGGCAAGTTCATCCGGCAGAGAACCTCCCAGCGCCTGCCATGCTTCCTCTTCATGCTCCGTCAGATTGTCAACCCGTCCTTCGTATCTGGCCAGCAATGCCTCGAATTCGAGGCCGGTTACGACGCGTGAGCTGGAGCCATATCCATACTCATTCCCGCGATACTCCTGCCCTCCGGTCGTCACGATCGTCACGCCATGGGCAATCTGCGTGGCTGCGCTCTTGCCGTTGCGAAGCCATGTGTTGAGCTTGCCCACAAAGCCCTCCGTTCGCTCGATCTCGTGATTGAGATAGACCTGAATCCTGGGCTCAGCCTCGACCTGGTGGACCAGATCGTTCAGGAAGGCTTGCGGATCATCACCGCTGGACGTTGTGTAAACGTGACGCACGTTCCCACCAAGCTCATGTGTGCGCTCAACCAGATGAACTTCGAAACCACTCTGGGCAAGCGACAGAGAGGTAGTCATTCCAGCCACGCCGCCGCCAATGACCATGGCGCTGTGCTCGATTTCTACTTGTGTTGTGTGGATCGGTTGAAGGGTAGCCGCACGCGCTACGGCCATGCGCGTCAGTTCCCTTGCCTTGACCGTTGCGGCAGGTTTGTCCTTCGAATGAACCCACGAGCACTGATTGCGGATGTTGGCCATTTCGAACAGCGCGGTGTTCAACCCAGCCGAGCGGATGCTATCTTGGAAGAGGGGGGCATGAGTATGGGGAGTGCAGGAGGAGACGACGACGCGGTTCAGGTTTTCTTCCTTGACCGTTTCCGTGATGCGGTTGATGGCATCCTGCGAGCAGGTGTAAAGATTGCTTTCGGCATGCACCACGCCGGGAAGCGTCTGAGCGTACTCCGCCACATCTGGGACATCCAGGAACCCGCCAATGTTGGACCCGCAGTGGCAGACGAACACCCCGATGCGCGGATCCTCGCCCGTCACGTCACGTTCGGGGGGATACTCGGGTTTGACCGTGAGGGAGTGTCTGGCCTCGGAAAGCAGGCTCGCCGCTTGGGCCGAAGCGCCGCAGGCGTCCACGATCGACTCGGGGATGTCCTTCGGCTCTCGAAACGGTCCAGCAGCGAAGATGCCCGGTTGCGAGGTCTGAAGGGGATTGAATAGAGAAGTGTGACAGAATCCGTATTCATCCAGCTCAATGCCAAGCTGATTGCCAAGTTGCTTGACTGAATCGGAGATTTCCATCCCCACGGAAAGCACGACGAGATCGAATTCTTCTTCTGTGATAAGTGATTGTTCATCCACCGTCGGATCCTGAATTCCATCAGCATCCCTGACGTAGCGTAGTTTCAGTTTGTGGGTCTCTGGATCTTCCTTGACTTCGGAGATCCTGCACCGGGTGTAATCAACGCCATACTGACGGCGTGCGCGCTGGTAATAGGCCTCGTAGCCCTTGCTGAAGGCGCGCATATCCATCATGAAAACATGGACCTGCGCCTCCGGGTCGTGCTCCTTGATCATCACCGCCTCTTTGGCGGCATACATACAGCACACTGCGGAGCAATAGTCGTGATTTTGATCGCGCGAGCCCACGCATTGAAGGAAAGCGATGCGCCTCGCAGGCTTGCCGTCCGAGGGCCGCTGCACGTGACCTTCCGTCGGCCCGGAAGCTGAGAGCAGCCGCTCCAACTGCAGCGCCGTGATTACATTGGGGTAGCGCCCCATCCCATATTCCTGCGACAACTCGGCCCGGTAGATCTGATATCCGGGAGCCAGGACCACCGCTCCCACTTGCACCTTCTCAATGCGATCGACCATGTTGTGATCAATGGCGTCGGCCTGGCAGTTGTACTGGCACGACAGGCACTCCGAGCAAATCGC
>DAOVIK010000046.1 GCA_030673735.1 Anaerolineae bacterium | reverse complement strand
GGCGTCAAGTTCCCTGGGCAGCCGGCAGGCGCTCCCCCGTCTTGACATCCATGACGTATGGAAATCCAGCCTCGAGGACGCCCTGAAATGAAGAAATAAGTAGATGGATCGGCGCGCGATTACCCCGCGAACGCACCGCGCAGCAGTACCGCGCCGCCGTAGTAGATGAAAGCCGCACCAAGAATGAGAAACGGGCCGTAAGGAATGGCCATGAAAGGGGTATAGCGACGGAGCAATATCGCCACGAGCATAAAGATCAAGCTGAATAGTCCGGCCGCAAAAACGCCCAGGATGAGCGCGACGATCACACCCGGCCATCCGACGATCAGGCCGATGACCCCCGCCAGCATGACGTCCCCAAAACCGAAGACCACCTCATCCAGTTCTCTTCCGCGCACGCGTGCCATAATGCGCGCAAAGAGAATTCCCAAGAAGTACAAGATCAGCACAAAGGCGTATCCAGCCAGGCCGCCGAACAAGACCTTGCCGAAACCGCGCGCCGGATCAACGATCCCGATAATCCCAAAGATCACCATCGAGGGTATGGTGACTACCTCCAGAATGAGGCGATGCTCGATATCGATGACCATGATTAACAGAAAGAGCGCTCCCACCAGATAGCCCTGCCAGAAGGAAGCCGGGCTTGGTTCGCGCCAATAGAGCAGCATAGTTCCCAGGACGGCTGCCAGCTCCACCGTGATAGCACGGTAGCCTCGCGCCCGAGAACATTCCGGGCAGCGCCATGCTCGCGCAGCTCGTGCGATCAAGCCAAGCCAAGCAACCGGCCGCCGCGCATGGCCGCAATGCGGGCAGCGTGGCATTGCCGGCTTTCGGAGATACGGGAGACTGTCCCCCAGCGCGTTGATCAAGCCGCCGGTGGTCAGCCCGAGAAGCACAACTAGGATCCACATGCTGACAATTATACAGTCCATAGTCGCATTGCATACTGGCAGCCTCGCGATGCCCTATGGTCCGTTTCATCCCATAATGCCTTCACCTATCGGTAATGCAAAAAGAAGTGGATAAATTCGTTGTAGGGGCGTTCCATCGCCTGTCCGCGTTCGTTGCGGGGGAACGCCCAAAGCTGCCGCAAGAGAGTGAGCCCTGTATTCAGCAGAACCCGCGCCTGTTGTGTGCCGTAGAGACGTAGCGCGCTACGTCTCTACGAATCATACACAATGGTAGGTACGGATTGGATAGCTGCCTCGGCATGAACGTCGTAGGGGCGCAGCACCGTTCGTCGTTCACTCCATATGTTCTGAATGGGGTCCCGCATGATTTTACCGGGATGCTACAGAGCAGTTGATGGCGCCTATCGGTTTGGAGAGGTTCCCCGGCATGGACCATGGGATTTGCGCGCCAGATGCTACTGCCCGCGCCACTTATGCTAGAATGCGGACGTGGAACGCGAATTGCCCAAACCTGATCGCGATCAACTGAGCGTCATGGCCGCGCTGGTGCTTCTCTCCTACACGCTGGCTCGGCTGGTTGTGCTGCCTAGTGTCTCGACCGATTTTTCACTGTTCGGATTGGTCGTTCACTTCGAGATCAACACCAATTCCGTGATGCTCACTCTCGCCGCAGCCTTGACCACCGCCGGCGCCGCTTGGCTGCTGCAATCCCATCCACAGGCCACAACTCAGCGATCCACCGTCGAGCACTGGGTGATTCCCGGCTTGGCTGCTCTGGGCGTGGGATCCATACTGAGCCGCGTTCCGCTGGGCCTAGGACTGGGCGTTGGGCTTGCGCTCGCCGCAGCCTTGCTGATCGCGGTTCTGGTTGCGGAATTCATCGTGTTCGATCCAACGGACCCGCGCTACGACGCGGCAATGCTAGGCCTGCGGGCTTTGGCATACCTGCTGCTTATCGGAGCCTTGTTCGCGGTCCGCGCCACCGGCGTCCGCGCGGCGTTCGCCATCCCGATTGTGATGGTATGCAGTTCTGCCGTGGCCTGGAGATTGCTGCGATTGGGCGTTCCGCAAGTGCGCGTTTGGCGCTACGCGATGTTGATCGGCATCGTAGCCGCACAGCTGGCATGGGGCCTTCACTACTGGCCAACGTCACCGCTCAAGCAAGCCCTGATCCTGGGCCTGGCCTCATACCTTGGTGAGGGTTTTATGCTCGCCCATCTCAAGGAAGGCATCACTCGCGCAAGAGCTATAGAACTCGCGATCCTTGCCGCGCTGGCTCTGGTGGCAATCTCCTTCGCAGGTTGAGCTCTATTTCCATTATCTCTGCACCTAACTCCGCAATATTCGAACCACCGCACGCCAATCCTCTACTGAATCGCAATCCATGCTCGCAATAAGCACATTGGTTGGCAACGAAAAAGGGGCGCAAGCGATTGCGCCCCTCGTGGGAAAGTGATGTGCTTCTCAGCAAGAGCGACGTAATCTCCCTCCCTCTAGTCTTCGCTTCCTCGCAAAACTTTCATCCTCGCCCGCCAATCGATAATGCGTTCCTCGCCTCGAAGCAGTCGCTGAATATTCGGTCGCAGGCCCCAAAGCAGGACGCTCAAGGCAAACAGGCCGAAGAGTATGTACTCCCATGGGGATTGGAACCAAACGGCTCGAACCGCGAAGACCCCGAATTCCAGCAAACCCACGGACATGGTGGCCAGCGAAGCAATGCGCACCCCGAAGAGAAAGAAGAGCCCGATGGGCACGATGATGAAAACGCTGGGGAACCAGAGGCCCATTGCTGCGCCAACGGATGGAGCCCCTCCTGCCCCTCCACGCAGCGTCAGCTTCCCCTCAATCCTTTCGAGGAGGAAGATCGAGTAGTTGTGTCCCAAGATGACGCAGATCCCCGCAGCCGCATGCAGCAATGCAACGTCGGGCGTAAACGCCTTGGCCATCCATACCGCTCCTGCTCCCTTGAGGACATCCCCGATCGCGGTAGCCAGACCCGCACCGAAACCGGCTGTGCGCATGACGTTGGTGCCGCCGGTTCGGCCGCTGTGCATCTTGCGCACGTCCTTGCCCGTCATGATCTTGACGATCAGGAATCCGAGGGGGACCGACCCCAGGAGATACGACGCGAGAGGTACACCCAGCCATGTAAGGACCTGCATATCGCAAAGCTCCCTTCGATGAGTCCGCTCTTCTCGTAAAACACCACAACGCGCGTAAGGTTTCTCAGTGGTCAACCAATGTGAGTACAACTCCGCTAAGCTTCCCGGACAAGATCCCACTATCAAACCAGCAGGATATGCGCCGCAGTGGCCGCGAAGGATACCTGGGGAGCGTAAGCCCGGCGACTGATGTCCTACAAGCACGATGCTACCCTCTTGCGGATCGACTTACTAGTTGTCGGAAATCTTCGTTGGTTGTCAGGTAGGCGTCCGGTGAAAGGCGGTTGGCAAAGCTGGACTGTGGGCTATAATCTCTGCGTCGGATGCAGTCCTTCTGACCGGCAAGAATCAGATACAATTCCTGCTCGAAGCAAGATATGAGGAAAGCCATGACCAAATCTATTGCGATTCAAGCACAAGGGTTGATCAAGTCCTATGGCAGAGTCCAGGCGCTGTTCGGGGTAGACCTGGAAGTGCAGCGAGGATCGATCGCCGGCTTTCTGGGGCCCAACGGTGCCGGGAAGACCACCACCATCCGCTGCTTTCTCGATATGATCCGTCCCAACGGAGGCACGTTGAGAGTGGCAGGCATCGATCCGCAGGCCGATCCCGTAGCGGTCCGCGCGCTGGTGGGATACCTGCCCGGAGAATTGAGCCTGGACGACAACATGACGACCGAAGCAGTATTGCGCTTCTTCAATTCGCTGCGCAGCAAGCGGGCCGAGTGGAGCTACATCGAGGAGCTCTCGGAGCGCCTGGATTTGGACATCACGCGGCCAATCAAGAACCTGTCGAGTGGTAATAAGAAAAAGGCGGGCGTCATTCAGGCGCTGATGCACAAGCCTGAGATCCTCATGCTCGATGAACCCACTGGCGGGCTCGATCCCCTTATGCAGCGCGAGGTTCTGCAGATAATCAAGGAAGCGCGAGAAGACGGCGCGACGGTGTTCTTCTCTTCCCACAACATCGCCGAAGTAGAGATCATAGCCGATCAGGTGAACATCATCAGCGAGGGAATTGTCGTCGAAGTCGTCGACGTGGCCGAGTTGCTCACGCGCGCCTTGCGCCGCGCCAGGATCACGTTCCGCCAGGCTGCAGATACCTCGCCGTTGTTGAGTCTTCCAGGCGTGACTCTTATTAGCCAGCACAACGACACCAGCATCGAGCTGCAGATCACGGGAGATATGGACCCGCTGATCAAGGCTCTGGCCAAGTTCCCCGTCATCGATATTCAAACCGCCCGTCCATCGCTTGAAGATATCTTCATGGCGTACTACGAAAAGGGCGAAGAGGAGGCCGCGTAGATGGGCACCATATTCCGTTACGCTCTTTCAAAGTCCCGCGGAGCGATCCTCGGCTGGGGATTGGGACTGCTCGCTCTCGGACTTCTCATCGTGCCGATTTTCGACACGATCGCCGAGCAGGCAGACCAGATTGGCCAGCTTATGGATATCTATCCAGCCGAGATCTTCGAATTCTTCGGGGGTCTCTCGGATTTCTCCACACCCGAAGGCTTCCTGAGCATAGAGTACTTTTCGTTCTTGCCGATTATTCTCGGCATCTACGTCATCAGCTTAGCGAGCGGGCTTTTTGCCAGCGATGAGGAAAGCGGCCGGCTGGATCTAATGGTAGCCCACCCCTTGAGCCGCACGGCGTTCTTCTTTGGGCGTGTTGGCGCCCTCTTGGTTACGCTGGTGGCCATCTTGACCATCGGCTGGCTCGGCCTCGGACTCCCCAGCTCTGCAATGGAGTCATTTTCCCTTGGTATGGGGGAGCTGGTCCCACCATTTCTCTCTCTGCTGGCCATCCTGCTTATCTTCGCTTCCCTGGCGTTGCTCTTGAGCATGATCCTGCCCTCACGTCGGGCTGCCTCAATGGTCTCTGTGCTTCTGCTCGTGGCAGGGTTCTTCATCGAGGGCCTATCGGGGATCAATGCCGATCTCGAGCCCCTCGCGAAGTGGCTCCCGCTCAGGTATTACCAGGGCGGTGATGCATTCAACGGCTTGAACTGGACTTGGCTGGGAGGGCTGATTGGCTTCTCCCTGCTCTTCATTCTGCTTGCCTGGTGGCGCTTTCAGCGCCGGGATATCCGGGTCGCCGGTGAAGGAAGCTTGCCGTTTCTCAACCGAATTCGACGTGTCCGGCGGAAGAACCAACGCGCGGCAGTGCGCTAAAGGGGTTAGTGAATAGAAGGATGATGACCATGGATAACACCGAAGCTACAGAATCGCTCTCTCCGGAGCAACAACGCCGTTTAGTGATCAGATTCGTGATCCGCGAGATCATGGGCGTGGTGATCTTGGGCGTCATACTCTTCTTATCCGCAGGGACCATGAACTGGCCCATGGCATGGGCTTTGATCGTTGTCATGTTCGGTTGGGCCACCGCCACGCTGGTGGTATCGATCAGGAAGCATCCGGAGCTTCTCGCCGAACGCCTCGGCCCGAGAAAGGGCGGCAAATCCGCCGATGCCGCCATCATGGGCTTCGTCGCTCTGATGACCATTGTGCGCCTGGTTGTGGCCGGGCTGGACATTCGCTATGGCTGGACAGAGGGAATGCCGCTTGCTCTGCAGGTGGCCATGCTCGTCATCGCCGCGCTTGGCTACGCCATAGTCGTCTGGGCGACGGCATCGAACCCCTTCTTCTCTCAGATTGTGCGCATTCAAAAGGAACGTGGTCACTATGTGGCCGAGGGAGGACCGTATCGTTTCGTCCGCCACCCGGCCTACGTAGGCTCCATACTCCACGAGATAGCCACACCTATCTTGCTCGGATCATGGTGGGCTCTCATCCCGGGTGTCGTCAGCGGGCTTCTGTTCGTAGTACGAACCGCCATCGAAGATCGAACCCTCCGGGAGGAGCTTGACGGCTATGCAGCCTACTCCCAGAAGGTTCGTTTCAAGCTCTTGCCCGGGATCTGGTAGCTAATCCCGAACAGCCAATGAACGCTGAACTTCAATGTGCTGCGTGGCTATCCGACGATTCCTCCCTCGGTAAGCCCCCGCAGGTCATCTAGCGCAGCCTCGATTTCCTTTGAAGATACGTTGCGATCCTCGTCTTGATGGCGCAGCTCCCCAGCGTTGGCCTTTTCCAACGCCAACTCACGTATGTTCTTCCCCTCTTCTGAGGCCTGCTTTGCCAGCGCTGCACCCTGCGTATACCCGATCAGTGGATTCAGCGCCGTTACCAGGACGGTATTGCCCTCCAGCCAGCCCTGAGCTTTGCTGGGATTTGCGGTTATTCCCCTCACACACTTTTCTGTGAAAGCCCGTATAGAGCCGATCATCACCTGCATCATCTCGAAGAGATTGTGTGCGATGACGGGCATCATCACGTTCAGCTCGAGCTGCCCCGCCTGCGCCGCCATCGCTACCGCGGCGTCGCAGCCGATCACGTGAACCATGGCCATGTTGAGCATCTCGGCAAGCACCGGATTGACTTTTCCGGGCATGATGCTCGAGCCGGGCTGAACCGCTGGAAGACGGATCTCGTCCAGGCCCGTGGCCGGTCCGGAGGATAGAAGGCGAATGTCATTGGCGATGCGCGTGAGCGTGATAGCCAGGGTTCGCAAGGATGCTGAGAAATCGGCCATGTCGGCCATCGACTGCATGCTCTCGAACAGGTTGTCCGATGCGTGAAGCTCAATTCCGCTGAGCTCGGCAAGGCGACGAACCATGCGCGCGTGGTATTCGGGATGGGCGTTGAGACCAGTGCCTACGGCGGTTCCTCCGATGCCAAGCCGTCGTAGCCCTCCTGCCGCGCGCTCGATACGCTCAGCGTCGCGCGCCACGGCCACTGCATAGGCGCCAAACTCCTGTCCCAAGCGAATAGGAACCGCATCTTGCAGGTGCGTACGTCCCGACTTGACCACATCGTCGAATTCCTCAGCCTTTTGGGAAAGAGCCTCGACAAGGCGGGCAGTCTGTGCTTGCAGTTCCTCAAGGCGCCACAGACATCCCAGGCGAATCGCGGTGGGTATGGTGTCATTGGTGGATTGCGCCATGTTCACGTGGTCATTGGGGTGAACCCGGTATTCACCCAGGTTTCCTCCCAGGATCTGCGTAGCCCGGTTGGCGATCACTTCGTTGGTGTTCATGTTGTGGCTCGTGCCCGCACCCGCTTGAAAAGGATCGACGACGAATTGGTCATCCCATTTGCCCTCGATCACCTCTTGCGCAGCCTGGCTGATCGCACTCGCCAGTTCAGTATCCAGGAGGCCAAGCTCCGAATTGACCTCCGAAGCGGCACGCTTGATCAATCCCATGGACCAGATGAAAGCCCGCCATGGCTTAATGCCCGAGATGGCGAAGTTCTCAACCGCACGTTGAGTCTGAGCGCCGTACAGCGCCTCGCTGGGCACCTGGACCACACCCATGGAATCTCTCTCAGTACGCATCGCTCGCTTCTCGCCCATAAGCCTGGCCTCCTTCACCGGCTTCCTTCCTTCGCCGCGCTAATCTCCAAGCCGGACCGCATACGCAAAGAGGGAGCCTTTCGGCTCCCTCGAACATCCTTGGATCCCGTGCTCAATCCTCCAACGCCTCGTAGCCCGTGCCGTCTTGGAAGTAGTCATAGTTGAGGCTTACGTCGACCGTGAGATCGACAACCTGACCTTCCTCGAGCACCCGTGTGGCGTTCAGATGCACAGGCTCGCCATGCTGGTTTTCGCCCTCATAGGGCTGGTCGAATCCGGCAGTACCCTCGGGCATGCTTTGAACCTCTCCACCCTTGGCAGTTAATTCCGACGGAACCTCTTCTTCAGTGAAGATAGCCTCGAAGGGACACTCCGGAATACACGCTCCACAATCGATGCAGGTGTCCGGATCAATGTAATACCAGGGCCACTTGTCGACCGGTTTCCCTGGCACAATGCAATCGACGGGACATACGTCTACGCAGGATGAATCGCGCAGGCACAAGCTTGTGATGATGTGTGTCATCCGACAAACCTCCGATCCGGACCGTACGATCCAAGCTTAAGATGAAAACCGACTAGGACATGGCCTCTTCGTAGCGCCTGGCAACCTCGCCCCAATCGACGACATTCCACCACGCAGCCACCCAATCGGCGCGGCGATTCTGGTACTTGAGGTAGTAGGCATGCTCCCATACATCCAGCGTCAGGAGCGGCACCCGCCCGAACGATAGAGGCGTGTCTTGATTGGATGTGGATACGACGCTCAATCCTCCGGAAGTGTCCGAAGATAACCACGCCCAACCGCTGCCGAAGTGCTTCATGGCCTTGGTCGAGAGCTGGTCCTTGAATGTGTCGAATCCTCCGAAGTCTTTTTCGATGGCCTTTGCCAGACTGCCGCCCGGCATCCCCCCACCATCTGGCGCCATGGTAGCCCAGAACAACGAATGATTGGCGTGACCTCCACCATGATTTCGCACCGCCAATCGAACCGCATCTGGAACCGCATCCAGATCGCTCAGCAATGCCTCGATGGGATTGGCGAGCTGCTCTGGATAGGATTCAAGCGCCGCATTGAGATTCTTGACGTAGGCGGCATGATGCTTCCCATGGTGTATTTCCAGGGTTCTGGCATCGAGGAGGGGCTCCAAGGCATCGTAGGAATACTTCAATGGGGGTAACTCATAGACCATAGTCTTCTCTCCCTCCAGCCGGTTCTAGGGTTCGCATGTGTCCCGGTTGACCATGCAGCGCAAATCCGCTACCATCGTCTCCCGGCACACAGGATAGGAACCTATAAACATTGTAGTCCTGCGGTTCGAATTGTGTCAAGGAAAGCGACTCCCCGAGGTCGTGACAAAGATGGAAACCAACGCCCGCCCCAACATCCCGCCCTTGGCAGGTATCGCCGTTGCTCTCATCGCCGTCTCGACCTCATCCATTATCACGCGCTATGCCCAGGCCTTCGCTCCCTCGCTGGTTATCGCCGCATATCGGTTGGGCATCTCCGCCCTCCTGCTTTGGCCATTTACGTTGGCGAGGCATCGCCCTGCCCTGCGATCGCTAAGCAGAAAACAGTTCGCCTTGGCGCTGCTCTCCGGGGCCTTCCTGGCCATTCACTTCATGACCTGGATAACATCGCTTGAGTACACCACGGTTGCTAGCTCGGTTGTATTGGTTTCAACGTTGCCGCTCTTCGTGGCCCTACTCGCGCCGCTCACAATCGGCGAACCGATCACCCGCACGATCGTAGTCGGCTTGATCATGGCGCTGAGCGGATCCGTGATTGTGGGCCTTAGCAATGCCTGCACCTGGGAAGCTGGGCTGCAGTGCACTCCCCTTTCGGAGTTCTTTCACGGAGGCGCGCTGCTCGGCGATCTGCTGGCCTTGGCTGGAGCGTTGTCCGGCGCAGGCTACATGTTGATCGGCCGCAAGCTCAGGCCTCAGTTGCCTCTTCTGCCATACATCAGCGTGGTCTATAGCGTCGCCGCTGTCATCCTGGTGCTCATGATGCTCGGCGCCGGCCATTCAGCAACCGGCTATCCGGCTGAAGCCTACCTCTGGTTCCTGCTGCTGGCGCTGCTCCCGCAATTGATTGCTCACTCAACATTCAATTGGGCGCTGCGATATCTTCCAGCATCCCTTGTCTCC